>CAZSZZ010000007.1:0-21746 GCA_964611005.1 uncultured Candidatus Izemoplasmatales bacterium
ATATTAGTTGGATTATTACCAATAGCTTTAATGTGGTTTATGGAAATGAATGCAAATATATATATAATAGAATCAAATGAAACTCTTAAAGATATCTATAAATGGGTTCCTAGTATTATATATTCTAATAATCAATTTATTGTAATCCAAGATTATGTATTTTATGGTCTTGTGACTATCGGGTCTCTCTTGTTTAGTTTAACCATATATTTAAGGAGAGATATACTTTAAAAGGGGTGAAATTCCTCTTTTTTTTTTAATTTCTAGCAATTGCGAAATAGTGATATTTTTGTTATAATAGTTTTATTACTATGTAGGAGGAAACAAATGTGTGGAATTGTTGGTTATATTGGTGAATTAAAAGCCACTGACGTTGTATTAAGCGGTTTAAAAAAACTAGAGTATAGAGGATATGATTCTTGCGGTATTTGTTTTCATAATAATGATAATGATACTTTTATTACATACAAAAACAAGGGAAGGGTTCAATTGTTGATTGATGATTTTAACTATGATTCCTTTAGTGAATTTGCGATTGGTCATACTAGATGGGCAACTCATGGAGCTCCAAATCATGTTAATTCTCACCCTCATGAAAGTTCTTCAGGAAGATTTATTATCGTTCATAATGGAGTAATTGAAAATTATAAAGAACTTATATTAAAATATTTACCTGGTGTTTATCTAAAATCAGACACGGATACTGAAGTAATTGCTAATTTGATTGAATATTTTTCTGTTAGTTTTTCAGTTGATTTAGCAATTAGAAAAACTTTAGCTTTATTAGAAGGATCCTATGCCCTTTTAATTATAGATAGATTTAATCCTAATACTTTATTTGCGGGAAAGAATAAATCCCCTCTTTTGTTGGGGTATAGAGATGATGGTATTTGTTTAGCTTCTGATGTAATGGCTTTAGTTGGCATTTCAAATGAATACTATGTCATTGAAGACAAAACTTTTATTAAAGCAGAAAAGTTTGAAGATAAATATGAATTTACCATGTTTGACCCTATTGGTATTGAATTTAGATCTGGTCGTAATGAAATAGACTTAAATTCAGATGAAATTAATAAGGGTGGATATCCTCATTACATGTTAAAAGAGATATCTGAACAGCCATCAGTAATTCGTAAAATAATGACTAATTATATTAAAGATAATCGCTTTGTAATAAGCCAAGATATTCTCGATTTATTCGCGAATAAAAAACGTATTTATATTATAGCAGCTGGAACTAGTATGCATGCAGGATTCATTGGTAAGGTTAATTTTGAACATATTACCAAAATTCCTACTGAAGTGTTTATCGCTAGTGAATTTGCTTATAATAAACCGTTATTAGAAAAGGATGCTGTTTTTATTCTAATATCTCAATCTGGAGAAACAGCTGATTTAAGAGCTTGCCTGGTTGATATTAAAAGATTGGGATACAAAAGTTTAACTATAACTAATGTTAAAACATCCACATTAGCTAGAGAAGCTTCTAAATTTCTTTTAATACACGCAGGCCCTGAAATAGCGGTAGCTTCTACTAAAGCATATGTAGGTTCTATCGCTGTTTTATCAATTTTAGCATATACCTTAGTCTCAAAACCTAAATTTGATTTAGTAGCCGAAATGTCACGCTTAGCAGTAGCTATGGAAGCTATTATTGACAAAAAAGAATATATTCATGATTTAGTTCAATCGCATTTATTAAAGCGCAGTTGTTTTTACATAGGAAGAGGAATAGACTATTATACAAGCCTTGAAGCAGCTTTAAAATTAAAAGAAATTTCATATATACAAACCGAAGGCTTCGCGGCTGGAGAATTAAAACATGGAACTATTGCTCTGATTGAAGAAGATATTCCTGTAATAGCTATTATTACTCAAAAACATATAAGTAAAAATACTCGTTCAAATATCCAAGAAGTTAAATCAAGAGGAGCGGATGTTTTAATTATTTCCACTAACGATACTAAAGAATCTGATGATGATATTGTATTAATGGATGTCTATTATCTTTTATCACCAGCTTTAGCTATCATTCCTGCACAATTAATTGCGTATTATAAAGCTTTAGATTTGGGAAAAGATATAGATAAACCTAGAAATCTAGCAAAATCAGTTACGGTAGAATAGGAGTATATATGAAATATTTTGGGACAGATGGAATAAGAGGAAAAGCCTATGATTATATCAATGAATCAATGTCTTATGCAGTTGGAAGAAGTTTATCTTTATTAAAAGCTAAACGAATTATTATTTCTCGTGATACTAGAGAATCAGGACATATGATTGTGAGACAAATAAGGCGTGGAATTATAGATTCAGGATTAGAAGTTATTGATATTGACATACAATCTACTCCTGTATTAGCCTATATGACAATAAAAGAAAACTGTTATGGAGTTATGGTTACAGCTAGCCATAATCCTTATCAAGACAATGGAATAAAGATTTTTAATAAAGGAATTAAGATAACCCCTGATGAAGAAAGTGTAATAGAAGATGTAATTGATGGCTTAATTAAATTAAATCCTGTATCAAAGGGCAAAGAAGTTGTCAATTTTAATCCTTTATTTTCATATTTTAGTTTATATGAATCTTTTATTACACCGTCTACTTTAAAAATAGTCTTTGATTTAGCTAATGGAGCTAGTATAAAACCAGCCAAACATGTTTTGCTTCATGTTTCAAATGATATAGAGTTTATTGGAGATGAACCTAATGGATTTAATATCAACCAAAATGTCGGCTCTACTCATATGGAACATATAGTAAATTATGTGAAAGAAAATAAATTTGATCTAGGATTCGCTTTTGATGGTGATGGAGATAGGGTTTTAACCTGTGATTCTTCAGGGAATATCATTGATGGTGATTTAATGATTTACATTTTCGCAATATATTTAAAGGAAAATAATTTATTAAAAAACAATACTGTTGTACTAAGTAAAATGAGTAATTTAGGTTTAATTGAGGCTCTTAAATCTAAGGATATTAAAGTTGTTCTTTCCGATATTGGCGATAAATTTGTGATACGTGAAATGGAAAAACATGATGCTGTTTTAGGTGGAGAAAATTCTGGACATATAATTAATAAAAACCTATTTATAAGTGGTGATGGTTTATTAAACGCTGTTTATCTTATAAAAATATTAACTGAGAAAAATACTACTTTATCTAAATTAATTAAAGATGTTGTATTTTATCCTGACCGTTTATATAATTTGCGTAATGTTGATAAAACATTGGTTCATCATCCTAAAGTGATATCTTTAGTAAATGAGATAACAAAAGAATTAGATGGAAAGGGAAAAGTTTTAGTAAGAGCTTCAGGAACTGAACCTCTTATTAGAATTTCTGCTTCCGCAAAAAAAATGGAGATAGTTAATGATATAATTAATAGAATTGTAAATATGTTGGAATCTATTCAACAAAAAAGGAGAAATATATGAAAAAATACGCAATTGTATTAGCTGCCGGTAAAGGAACGAGAATGAAAACGGAATTACCTAAATGCGCTTATCCTTTATTAAAAAAACCTATGATTGCCTACATTGTAGAGCATTTAAAAAATGCAGGTATTTTTGATGAATTAATTGTAGTTGTTGGACATAAAAAAGAGGTAATTCAAAATATATTGAATACAACTGTTTCATATGCTATTCAAGAGGAACAACTTGGAACTGGCCACGCTGTTAAAATGGCTAAAAATTATTTAAGAGATATGAAAGGATTTACTTTTATTCTGCCTGGAGATATGCCTTTAATTGATGATTCAATTATTAAAGAAGCCATAAATGCTCATGAGAGTAATAAACGTGATTTAACTTTGATTTCAGCTATTGTGGATGATCCTACAGGATATGGTAGAATAATCAAAAACAAAGAAAATAAACTAGATTCAATTGTCGAAGAAAACGAAGCTACAGAAAAGCAAAAATTAATTAAGGAAATTAACACTGGAATATATGTTATTAAAAACGAGAAATTATTCAGTGCTTTAGATAAAATAGATAATAATAATTCTAAAGGAGAATATTATTTAACAGATATTGTTAAGATATTGAGAAACGAAAATGCGGTTATCTGTACATACCTTTTAAAAACAGCTTATAAGGCAATGGGAGTTAATGACCTTTATGCTTTAAGCATAGCTGAAGGAAGATTACGTCATGATATTAATAAGCGCTTTATGTTAAAAGGTGTTGCGATGATTAATCCTGAAACTATTACTATTGGACAAAACGTTGTAATTGAAGAAAATGTTACAATACATCCTAATACTTATATTACAGGTAATTCAATAATTAAGAAAAATTCTCAAATAGGTCCTAACACTGAAATTCATAACAGTATTATAGGAGAAGGTGTAACTTGTAAACACTCTCTAGTATATAATTCAAGAATTCAAGAATATTCAAGTGTAGGACCATTTTCTCATTTAAGAGATGGCGCTGATATTGGACCTAGAAATAGAATTGGTAATTTTGTAGAAGTTAAAAAATCCACTACAGGAATCAACACTAAAGCATCTCACTTAGCTTATATAGGTGACGCTACAATAGGTAAGAATGTAAACTTTGGTTGCGGTGCTATTACTGTTAATTATGATGGTAAAAATAAATATAAAACTATAATTGGAGATAATGTTTTTGTTGGTTGTAATGCTAACTTAATAGCTCCTATTGAAATACATGATGAATCATTTATTGCAGCTGGTTCTACACTTAATAAAAATGTGCCAAAAGCATCACTTGCAATTGCTAGAGCTTATCAAGTTAATAAAGAAAATTATATGAAATTAAAAAAAGATAAAGAAAAGAAGAAAAATCTTGACAAATAATAGCTTTTATAATATAATTCTAATGGTCTTAACCGTAGAAAGAAGAAGTACCCACTTCTCACCCGATTGAATAAATCAATGGGTCCATGCTTAACGGTAAAAAGTTTTATAGCATGATTTTATATGTGGGTACCTATGCGGTATCCACTTTTAATTTACCTTGGAGGTGTTTAATATCCTATATAGAAATGAGAAACCAAAAAAGCACGATAATACTTTAATTAACGAAATGGTACGTTTTCGTGAAGTTCGCCTAGTTGGTCAAAATGGTACGCAGTATGGCGTTATATCATCAAGAGAAGCAAATCGAATTGCTCAAGAAGAGGGGTACGATTTAGTTTGTGTTGCCCCAAAAGCAAAACCACCAGTATGTAAATTGATGAATTATAGCAAATATCGTTATGAACAACAAAGAAAAGCTAGAGAAGCGAAAAAACATCAAAAAACTGTTGAGCTAAAAGAGATTCGTATGACAGCTGTTATTGAAAAACACGATTTTGAAACTAAACTTCGTAATGGTATTAAATTCTTAAGCAAAGGAAACAAGCTTAAAGTATCTGTTAGATTACCATATCGTTATGTTCCTGCTTTAGTAGTACAAGGTAAATCTGTGCTTCAAAGATTCGCAGAAGGTTGTAGTGAATTCGGTGAATTGGAAAGCAAGATTACCCATGATGGTAGATATATATCTATGATGTTAGGACCTGTAAAAAAATAATACTTACAAAGGAGAATAATTATGCCAAAAATGAAATCACATTCAGGTACAAAAAAGAGATTAAAAAGAACTGGCTCTGGTAAACTTACAAGACCATCTGCTTTTAATGGCCATTTAATGAGTCACAAAACCCCAAAACAAAATCGTCAAGCGAGAGGGACTGAAGCTGTTAAAACTTCTGATTTGAAGAGAATAAAACATCAAGTTCCATATCTATAAGAGAAGGAGTGAATAATTATGCCACGTGTAAAAGGAAGCCATGTTACAAGAAAAAGACGTAAAAAAATATTAAAGCTAGCTAAAGGTTATTATGGTGCGAAACATTTATTATACAAAACTGCTAAAGAACAAGTAATGCACTCTTTGAAATATGCTTATAGAGATCGTCGTAGAAGAAAAAGAGATTTCCGTAAACTTTGGATTACTAGAATTAATGCAGCTGCTAGATTAAATGGAATGTCTTATTCAAAATTAATTAACGGATTGAAATTGGCTAAAATTGAAGTAAACCGTAAAATGTTAGCTGATATAGCTGTTCATGATGAAAAGGGATTTAGCTCTCTTTGTAAACAAGCTCAAAAAGCTATCGAGAAAGCAAACAAATAATAAAAGAAGCCTATTTAAAATAGCCTTTTTTTTTGATATTAGTTTGTAAATATATGTTTTTTTTGTTATTATATTTAATGAATTATGGAGGAAGAGATGTTAAAAACAGTTGAAGTTAGAAATATAACAAAAACATTCAATTTAAATAAAAAACAACGGCGTATTGAAAGAACATCTAACAAGAAAAAAATAGCCGTAAATGAATTGAGCTTTGATGCTTATAAGGGTGAAATATTTGGATTATTAGGCCCTAATGGAGCTGGAAAAACCACTACACTTCGTTGTATCTCTACTTTAATTAAACCAGATAATGGTGATATTTTAATAAATGGATATTCTGTTGTTAATGAAGAAGAAAAAGTTCGCTCAACTATTGGATTTTTAACCAGTGATTTAAAATTAGAAGATTTTTTCACTCCAAATTATCTTTATGATTTTTTTTCTAGATTACATGGAATTGATGAATCTACTATAAAGACTAGAAAAACAACTATGTTTCAGCGTTTTGGTATAGATAAATTCGCTGAAGTTAAAATTGGAGATTTATCCAGTGGCATGCGTCAAAAAGTTCAGTTAGCTATTTCTCTTGTACATGACCCTGATGTTATAATATTTGATGAACCTACTAATGGTTTAGATATATTAACCGCAAAAGTAGTTACTGACTATTTAATTGAACTTAAAAACAAAGGTAAAACTATTATTGTTTCAACTCATATTCTTTCTTTAGTAGAAAAGATTTGTGATAGAGTAGGCATTATTATAGATGGAAAACTTCAAGTTGTCGATAAACTAGATGAGATTCTTACAGGAGAAGAAACCTTTGAACAATATTTCTTTCATTTAATTGAAGGTAGTGATAATTTATGAAAAACATTTTGACTATCTTTAAGAAAGAATGGGACCGAGTAACCAAAGATAAACGCTTAGTACTTACTATTTTTATTTTCCCAGGGTTGATGATTTTCCTAATTTATACTTTTATTGGTCAAGCAATGATAAATATGTATACAGAAGAGATATATGATATAGCTATCGTCAATCAAACTTCTGAATTTAGCGCTATTTATCAAGCAGATGATAATAGTGAACAATATCATGTTATCGCTCTTGAAGATAGTAGAATTGATGAATACAAGGAGAAAATAGATAATGATGAATGGTCTTTGTTAATATATCTAGATCCTGATATTGCTAACTATAATGGAGTTGGTGATAAACCTATTGTATATGTCTATTACAATCCCAATAAGATTAGTTCATCACAGATTGCTAGTACTTTTATTAACTATTTAATGGTTTACAAAGAAAGCTTAAGCTATAATCTCTATGGAGATACTAACTATTTTATCTTGAACCAAACAGGAACTGAACTTGACAGTAGGAAATTGAATGGTTTTGCGATGGCTTCAATTTTACCTATGTTAATAATAATGTTTTTATTTTCGGGTGCTATGGCAATCGGTCCTGAATCTATTGCAGGTGAAAAGGAAAGAGGAACTATTTCTACATTATTAGTGACTCCTGTGAAACGGCGTGAAATAGCCATTGGGAAAATATTTTCTTTATCTGTTTTAACGCTTATATCAGCTGCATCCTCATTTATAGGTATTATGGCTTCATTACCTACGTTGTTAGAAATGAGTGGTGATATCACAGCTTCAATGTATTCTATAACAGAATATTTAATGATTTTATTAGTATTGTTCTCTACTGTATTTATAATAGTAGGTGTGATATCTATTATTTCTGCTTACGCTAAAAGCTTAAAAGAAGCTAGTTCATTAATAGTTCCTATATACATACTTACTATACTAATATCTTTAACATCAATGTTTAGTGATGGTGCTAACACAAATTATTTATTTTATCTTTTACCGATTTATAATTCAGTTCAAACTTTAACTGCTATTTTTACTTTTGATGATTTTGCGGTTAATTATCTTTTAATAACTGTTATAGCTAATTTTGTATATCTAACATTCTTTGTAATAATATTAAATAAAATGTTTAATAGCGAAAAGATTATGTTTAACAAGTAGGAGGAATATGAAACAACACTTAATAAATATATTTGGATCTTCAGGATCAGGTTCTACAACCTTAGCTAAAAACATAAGTTTAAACTTTGGATATCGGTTTATTGATGTCGATGATTATCTATGGAAAAAAACAGATCCACCATTTACAGATAGGTTTACTAATTCTGAAGCTTGCCAATTAATTATAGATAAACTTAAAGATGGTTTAAACTCCGTTATTTCTGGATCATTAGTAGGTATAGCTGATAAACTCAAATCAAAAATAGACTTATTTGTGTATATAAACTTAGATAAAGATATAAGAATCCAAAGAATTAAACAAAGAGAAAAAGAACGCTTTGGAGAAAGAATTTTACCAGGAGGAGATTTATATGAACAACATTTAAGCTTTTTAAAATGGGTTAGTGATTACGAAGATAACCCAGAAACTGAAAGATCGCGTAGGCAACATTTATTATGGCTTGAAGATGTCTCTGTACCCGTTTTAAAGGTAACTCATGAATTAACATTAGAAGAACTTTTAACCTTAGTAAGGCCGTTTATAAAAGGAGGTAAATCATGACACTTACATTTATTCTTAAAGTATTATTAACAGCTATTTTAGGGTATTTTACCCTTAATACCTTCTTGAAATATCATTTTTCCATCAATCGTTTTTTAATGATATTTTTCTTATTAAGTTTTTTTCTTATGGTATATTATCTAGATACTGAAAAAACCATTGAATTTATTATAGCTATATCTATAATAGCTCTCACTTTAACAATTCTTTACTTAGTTTATTCTAAGAAAAAGAACTATGGATATTTTTTCTTTAATATATATCGAAAACAATATAAATATATTCATAAGTTACTTATAGATATCTCTAAAAATAATGAAATAAGTGAAGCTAATATCTGTCATGATGTATGTAAACCATATTTAGTAGTTTTTCGCAACGTAGATAAATTAAAAGTAAAATCTGTAATTAAAGAATTAGATAAAATAGAGACAACTAAAAAGATTAAATTTACTATGTATAGTTATTGGACAATTGTGATATTTCTTGTCTTAATGGCGATTCTATGGCGATTTTAGGAGGCTATATGTCTACAATTAATTTACATTTACTATCATCAAATAAAAACAAAAAACGTTATTTTGGCGTTGATTATTTCTTGAATATATTAAGTGGTAGTAATCCGAATTTTAAATATTATTCGACACCTTTGGATCAAAATCCTGTTTTTCAAGATGGACCTATTTCATTTCAAAATGAATACTATGATTTTTTAAACTCTGAATTGCAAAATAAGGATGCTGGATCTATTATTGGAATTCAAAATAATCCTGATATCTATGATGGGTTAGATTCACTAGACAAAATATTAAAGATATTAGCCAATCATAAGATGGGCTTATATCTTGAGACAACTTCAATTAAGATTATCAACGATTTAAAGATACTTGAAAAATTTGGCAAAAACAATCCTCTATTAATATCAATACCATCAGCCTCATGTAAAAGAGAATCAAAACTTTACGGAAAAAACCATTGTTTTGAAAACACATATAAAATTCTGTCTAAAATTAAAAATTATGATATTTTATGTGGTATGATTATTAAACCAATAATTCCTTATATCAATGATGATTTAAAAGAATTTAGTTCAATGATTAACCGAGCAATTGAATTAAAAATTGATTATATTTATCCTACTTTTTCAATTAAATTTGATTCTAAAAAAATAAAAGCCTTTTATGATATAATAGATAAAGAATTCCCTGAATTAATGGTGGTTTTACATGAAAAATATGGCATGAAACATGTTTGGGAAAGCCCTAATATGTCAGAGTTAAAAAAAATATATGTTTTTGAATGCCGCAAAAGCAAAATCAAATATGCATTAAAGGATATTATTAGTCTTTACAAACCTGATTTAAACTTACAAATGAAATTATTCTAGAGGTGGCTTAAATGTTTGTAGAATTTTTAAAAGAATATATAATTTTTTTTATAATGATTTTGTCCACAATTATTATTCTAACTATAATATATATATTAATCACAAAATCAAATAAGAATTATGAAGAATTTGAAGAAGATGAAGTTGTTTCTAAAGATGAAGTGAAAGAAGAAAAGTCTGAAGTATTGGATGATTCACCTTTAGTTTCTACAGAAAATATACCTACTATTATTACATCTTTCGCTAAAAATCATGAAGAAAGGGAAAATGAAGATGAAATATCAAGCAATTTATATAAAATTAAAAACCCCGATGAAGAAGAAGAAATATTAGAAGAAAAAGTTAATAAAGATTCTTATGTTTTAAGAAAAGAAAAATCTAATGATTTATCAGAAAAAGAGTTTTCCTTTCTCTATGAAAAAGAAGAAGACATAGATACAGAGAAAAATCCTAATAAACGTTACCACGTATTATATCAAAGAGAGGACAATAAATGGTTTGTAAAACGTGAGGGTAATAAAAAGATATTAAAGTATTTTGAAACACAAAAAGAGGCTATTGCCTATGCGACTATTAAATCACTAGAAAATGAAACTTCAGTAGTTGTTCATAGACGCGATGGTGTGATTCGTAAATATTCTTTATAAGACAAACAAATTTGTCTTTTTTTTTCCAATAAAAACAGGTGTTTGTTTGTTTATATTATTGAAAAGTCATTTTCATTACTTCTTTTAAATGTTACAATATATTTATGAGGTGAAGTGACTTGAATAAGAGTTTAGAACAATATATTATAAAATTTAAAAATGGAGATTCTAATGCTTTTAACAAAATATATGAATTAACCTATCGTAAAATATATTTTGTGGCTTTACCTATATTAAGAGACCATTCGTTAGCTGAAGATGTTGTTCAAGATACATATCTTAAATTTCTTGAAAAATTATATATATATAAAACTAAAAATTCTCAAGCTTATATATTTACAATAGCTAGGAATCTAGCAATCAATGAATATAATAAGCGCAAGAAAATTGTAAGAAATATTGATTTGGATAGAGATGTTTTTTCATTTGATGAATATTTAGAAATATCTCTTAGTAATAAAGAATTAATAGTTTCTGCTTTAAATATTCTAAGTATTAACGAACGGAATATATTTTTATTACATAATCTAGAACACCTAACGCATAGAGAAATTTCTATGATTATTGATAAACCTCTTGGAACAGTTACTTGGACATACCAACAAGCAATAAAAAAGATGCGCAAGCATCTTAAAGGGATGATGTAAATGAAATTAAATGAATTTAATAAAAAATTAAATGATTCAGCGAATTTTAATATATCTAAATCTTTAGATAATATTCCGTTTGAAAACTATATAACTAATCAAAACTATAAAAAAACAAATATATTTAAAACATTTGCTTTTAGTCTTTCCGGTATCATTATTGTTTTAATATTCTCATTCTATTTATATTATAATTCAACTCCTTATGTAGTTCTTACTATAGATATAAATCCAAGTATAGAAATAAAACTAAACCGTTTTAATAGAGTAATAGAAGTTTCTGGTTTAAATGAAGACGGAGATACTTTTTTAAGCGGTATGGATATTAATAAAATGCCATTAAATGATTTCTTAGAAATGATTTACGAAAAAGGACTAGAAGAAAACTATTTTACTGATACAAATGCAGAAGCATTAATTGGTATATATGGAACTAATTATGATTCTGAAAATAAAGTATTAACACTTATAAACGAATCAAATCAGATTAATAGTTTAGCTATATTGTATCACAGCGATAATCAAGGCGTCTTATATAGTCAAGAATTTGTAGATGATGATAATTCTATTATTGATTCAATTATTGATTACTATAGCGCTAGAGATAGTGAATTTAAATCAAGTGATTATGATGGAGCGCTTGAAAAACCAGATTATTCCACATCTAAGTCTATTGAATTTTCCGTTTTACCAGCTACAGAAGAAGAATTTATAAATTTAGCCGAAGAACTAAATATTTCAATCACAAAATTAAATATAGTGCGTTATATATATGAAAACTCTTCAGATTATACAAATGTTTCTGATTTCATTGAACTTACAAATGACGATATATCGACTCTAATTCAACTATACGAAGATTTACAATAATAATCATTTAAATCTTTCATAGCTAGGCTCAAAAAGTCTAGTTATTTTATATATTAGATAATAAGCCAAAGGCAAAAATAAAGCAAATACAATAACATGATAACCAGAAGGTATAACATTAATAATAGGAATCGGTCCACCTAAAAATGGATTTTTCATTAAATAGAGATTGTTATCACCCTTATCTATTACAAAATTACCAAATGTAGCCCATAATCCTAAAATTACAACTCCTATAAATACTTCTTTCCATTTCCTAAGATCTAATTTATAATCGCCTCTATTTATTAAAAAAAGCGGTACGAATAATAATAAAAAATGAATTACACTACTTCTTATTTTGGGCAAAGTTAAAATATATGCATCTCCATAAAGAACAGTAACTGGATATATCATAACTGCTAATCCACCTAAAATAGAGGATATAAAAACAAATTCTTTTAAACGTTTAATATCAAACCATATTACTAGTGGTAACAATATATTAGTTACTCCACACATTTGAAATGAAAAGAAGGTATCGACATCTAAAAATGGATGTGGATAACTTGAAAGAGGTGGAGAAATGTTATAATATTCATAAATAAACAATGCATCTCCTAAGTATTTTAAAATAAGCATAAGAATCAAAAAAATAGTAATTATTTTGTCTTGTGTCTTTCTTGATTGATGTTTCAAAATTTTCCATAATACAATGAATAAAATTATATTAAATAATAAATATATAAAATGTGGTGTATGAAAAAAATATTCTACAGGTTGATTATCCATGCCAGCTGTACTAAAAAAAATTGATAGTAACATATTTATCCTCCGCATCTCTTTTATTATACAATATTATCAAAAGTTTATCTCAAAAAATTTAAAATAATTATATGTTCTAGATGAAACCGCTTGCATTTATAAAATTTTATAGTAAAATAGAAATACATTCAAAAAAAACAGAAGGTGATTTATATGAAAATAGTTGTTGGAAAAGATACTTATTATTTTGATTCATATGTTCGATTAGAAGATCTTTCAAAAAATTATGAAGGAGTTTTTTACGCTGCCTTAGTAAATAATCGCTTGAGAGAATTAACATATAGAGTTTCATACGACGCAGAAGTTGAGTTTTTAGATTACTCATTTTATGATTCCACAAGAATCTATGCAACAAGCATGAGATATCTTGTATCTATGGCATTTAGAAGAGTATACCCAGATATCCAAATTAAATTCTCTAATAGTATATCTATGGGTATTTATGGTCGTGGTATTAAAAATGATATAACTAAGGAAATGTTAGACAATGTAGTAAAAGAAATGGGAAGAATAATCGATAAAGATTATCCTATAACAAGAAGACAATTATCAATAAAAGAAGCAATTTCTTATTACAAAAAAATGGGATTTGATGATAAGGTTAATACCTTAAAATATAGAACAGAAAGAGTAAATGTCTATGAGTGTTATGGATACAGAAACTATATGTACGGATATATGGTTCCTTCCACAAGATATTTAAAAGAATACGAAATTCATTATTTAGAAAATGGTTTTTTAATACAGTATCCTAGAAGAGAAGAAAAAGGTGAAATTCCAGAATTTGTCGATTCTCCTAAATTCTTTGAAGTACTGCAAGAAGCTGAAAGTTTTGCGATTAAATTAAAAGCTGATATGATTTATAAAATTAATAAAATTATAGAATCAGGGAATCAAGAAGAATTTGTTTATCTTTGTGAAGAACATCACAATACACAACTACAAAAACTAGCTAAAGATATAATTTCTCGAGAAACTGTTCGTTTAATAGCTATTGCTGGTCCTAGTAGTTCAGGAAAAACTACCTTCGCTAAACGTTTAAATATTACATTAAATGATTTAGGAATAAAGACAATAAAAATTTCTATAGACAATTATTATCTACATCCAGAAAAAGCCCCTCTAGATGAATTTGGAAAACCTGATTTAGAACATATTGAATCTTTAGACATTAATCTATTTAATAAAAATATATCTGATTTAATAGCTGGTAAAGAAGTAAGACTGCCTATATTTAACTTCACTACCAAAAAGCGTACTTGGGAAGAACCTATTAAAATAAATAAAACTACACCAATTATAATTGAAGGTATTCATGCATTGAATAATCGATTGACTAAGATGATTCCAAAAGATCAAAAATATAAAATATATATTTCTCCATTTGCTCAAATTAATATTGATAATAATACACCGATTAATTTAACTGATTTGCGTTTATTGAGAAGAATTGTTAGAGACCTACAGTTTAGAAATACATCGGCTGAAAAAACATTATCTATGTGGCCAAGTGTAAGAAGAGGAGAATACAAGTGGATTTATCCTCATATTGAAAGCGCAGATTTCATCTTTAATTCTGAACTTACTTATGAATTTTCAGTGTTAAAACATTTTGCTAAAAATGCTCTGTTAAAAATAAATCAAGATTCAGAACACTTTGTTCAAGCAAATAGGCTTTTAAAATTCATCAAGTATTTTGACGAAATAGATTCAGATTATGTACCTCATAATTCTTTATTAAGAGAATTTATAGGTGGAAGTATATTCGAACAATAATATATTTAAAAGATATTGACAATTCTTAAAAGACAATATCTTTTTTTATGGAAAATGGCTTATTGTAAAGCTATTAGTAATTTGATATAATAGAGTGGGTGATAATATGACTAAGAAAAAATACATACCATTGGGTTTAAGAATAGATGAAGTAAATGATCTTTACGCAATGGGTAAATATAATTTAAAACATGAAAGCAATGTTAAAACAAATTGGCAGATTATTAGCGGTAATTTGTTTACTTTTTTTAATTTGATACTTGCCTTTTTAGCTGCTCTATTACTAAGTATAGGAAGTTACAAAAATCTTTGGTTTGTGGTAATTGCAGTGTTAAATACTTCTATTGCGATTATTCAAGAATTTAGAGCGCGTTCTATTATAAATAAACTATCTCTTATATCTGAAGACCATGTAATGGTTGTAAGACAGGGTTTATTTATAAAAATACCTCTTGAAAAAATTGTATTAGGCGATTTAGTAAGCTATTCTCCAGGAAAACAAATTGCCACTGATGGAATAATTGAATATGGAGAGATGAATGTAAATGAAGCTAATATTACTGGTGAATCTAAATCTGTATCTAAAAAAACGGGAGATTCACTTTATTCAGGAAGTTATGTAGTTACTGGTAATGCTTTCGTTAAAGTTACAGCAGTAGGAAAAGATAATTATATCGATTCATTACAGCGTCAAGCAAAAACCCTATCAAAACCTAAATCTGTAATTGTCAATACCTTAAGGGGAATATTAAAGGCAATAGCCTTAATAATTATCCCTTTAGGTTTTCTAACATTTTATAATGTTTATCAAAAATCAGGTTACGATTATTTACCTGATTTTATAGCTAATAAAGAGATGTTTGACTTGGCTGTTAGAAAGATGGCTGGTTCTATGGTAGCTATGGTTCCTTCTGGATTAATATTACTAACAACCATAACTTTTGCAGTATCTGTGATAAAACTCGCAAAGAAAAAAACTTTAGTTCAAGAACTATATTCAATTGAAACTCTTGCAAGAGTAGATATATTATGTCTCGATAAAACAGGGACTATCACTGATGGAACAATGGTTGTAGAAGGTATTGATATCTTTAAAGATGAATCCGATGATATATATACAAAAGAAATAATTGTTAATATTATTTCATCTATGAATAAAGCATTAAACGATAATAACCAAACAACTGATGCTTTAAAAACATATTTTGGTAGTAAAGAACATTATAAAGCTAAAAAAATCGTTCCTTTTCAATCGAAAAACAAGTATTCTGTAGTTAAATTTGATAAAGTTACATATGCTTTAGGAGCTCCAGAAATCATTTATAAGGGGAAATATCGTAAAATCAAACCTATGGTTAATAAATACGCGAGTATGGGAAAGAGAGTTTTACTTTTAGCAAAGGTAGATGGAATTAGAAGCGGTAAATTTAGTGGAGAGGCTACTGCGATTTCTTTAATTATTTTAAATGATACTATTAGAGATAGTGCAATTAATACGATTAAAGAGTTTAATGATTCAGGAGTAGCTATAAAAGTAATCAGTGGTGATAATGTTTTAACTGTAGCTGAAGTTTCTAAAAGAACAGGGATTATAAACTCAGATAAATTTATCTCCATGGATAAAGTAAAAGATGATGAAATTGAATCAATTGCCAATGAATACACTGTTTTTGGTAGAGTTACTCCAGAACAGAAGAAAAAACTTGTATATTATATTCAAAATGATAATCATATGGTTTGCATGATTGGCGATGGTGTAAACGATATTTTAGCATTAAAACAAGCCGATGTTTCCGTTTCACTTGCAAGCGGATCCGATGCAACTAGAAATATAAGCCATATAGTTTTATATGACAATGATTTTGAATCTCTACCTAAGGTTGTTAAAGAAGGAAGGCAAATTGTTTGTAATATGGAAAAAGCATCCATCTTATTTTTAGTAAAAACCCTATATACAATTCTTTTAACTTTTATCCTTCTGTTAACTTCGAGAATATATCCTTTTGAACCAATTCAAATGTTTGTCATAGAAACATTTATTGTTGGTATCCCTACTCTTTGGTTGGCTTTAGAACCTAATAATAGAATGTTTAAAGGGCATTTTTTCAGTAACATTATGAAAGAAGTAGTACCAGGTGCTTTATTTATTATCGCAAACCTCTTAGCCGTTTATTTATTCTCTGATGCTTTTTATGGATTAGTGGATGCGGAAATATCTACAATTGGTATTATCGCTGCGACATTTGCTTATTGGTTGATATTGGTGAACGCATCAAAACCTTTTAATAAGTTAAGAATTGGTTTTGTTATATTTGCATTTGTATCAGCTGCCCTTTGTTTTACTGTATTTAAGGATTTATTTCAAATTACAAGTTTGTCACTTCCAGCTGTTTTATATATGTTATTGTTAATGGAAACTACTTTAATTGGAATGAAATTATATCACACCAAATTTAAATAATATCTTCAGTTATAGAAAAACATCTTTGTTTCTGTTATAATTTATTATAGGAGGTATATGATGATTAATATATTGCATGTTAGTGCGGAATGTACACCTTTTGTTAAAATTGGAGGATTGGCTGATGTAGTAGGTTCACTTCCAAATGAAATTAAGCGTCTTAGAGGTAATGATGTGCGCGTATTTTTGCCATACTATAAAGCTATTCCTACTAAATTTCGTAAAAAAGCAGAATTAGTTACTAATTTTAAAATTCAATTTAATTCAAATAAAGATGTTTACGTTGGTGTTAAAAAAATAAAAAGAGGAAACATACTTTATTACTTTATTGATAATGAATTTTACTTTGGATCTAGAGAAAATGTATATAATTATGGAGATGAAGGAGAAAGATATGCATATTTTCAAGTAGCTGTCTTAGAATCTTTATCTAGAATTGGTTTTCACCCTGATATTATTCATATCCATGATTGGCATACGGGAATGATTCCTATATTAATGGATAAACGCTTTCCTAAACTTCATGCTAAAACTGTATTAACTATACATAACCTTGCATATCAAGGTATTTTTCCTTTAGAAAATTATAAATTTTTTAATATAAAATATGACCCATTAATGGAATTTGAAGGATTTTTGAATTTCTTAAAATGCGGAATATCAAAAGCGGATTTAATCACAACGGTTTCTCCTACATACGCCAAAGAAATATTAACAGATTATTATGGATATGGTATGCAAAAACTATTATTGCAAAGATCAAGTGATTTAATCGGTATTTTAAACGGCATTAATTACAATGAATATAACCCAGAAAAAGATAAATTAATAACGAAAAACTATAACTTAGAAACGGTAAAAGAAGGAAAGCTTATAAATAAAAAAGCATTATTTAAAGAATTAGGAGTTGATTTTTCATTAGATAAACCAGTTATTGGTTTAATTTCAAGATTGGTTAGCCAAAAAGGTATTGATTTAATTAAACGTGTTTTCGATGAAATGCTAGGAATTGATGACTTTTACTTTATTGTTTTAGGTTCAGGAGAAGAACAGTATGAGAATTATTTCGTAGGCTTAGAAGAACGCTTCTCTGATAAAGTTAAAGTATATATAGGATATTCAAATAAACTAGCACATATGATTTATGCAAGTTGTGATATGTTTTTAATGCCTTCAAAGTTTGAACCATGTGGACTTGGACAAATTATTGCATTAAAATATGGAACAATCCCAATTGTAAGAGAAACAGGAGGCTTAGTTGATACAGTTGAGCCTTATAATGAATATGTAAAAAAGGGGAATGGATTTAGTTTTACTAATTTTAATGCTCATGATATGATGCATGTTATAAGATATGCAATGCATATATATTATCACAATCCTAAATCATGGGATATTATTATAAAACACGCTATGGAATCTGATTATTCTTGGATACAATCAGCTAAGATGTATCGCAAAGTGTATAAATCCATTTTAAAAAAGTAAAATAGGATGAATAATATAAAGTTAATTAAAAATGGATTTATTAAGTTTTCTATGTATTAATGGCTTTATAAGTTTGACAATAATTATTAGAGATAACGAAAACACATCTACTGTAGATTTAATAATCAGCACAGCTAAAAACGATTTTTTTAATTTAGGTTTTGGGGCATGTAATATCCTTTTAGAATTAGTCACAAAATACTTTGAAAAAATAGGATTTAGAAAAGTCATATAAAATAAGGAGAATGAATAAATGAAAATTTTAGCTTTGATTTTAGCTGGTGGGAGAGGTTCGAGATTAGATATTCTTTCTGAGAATAGAGTTAAGCCATCTGTACCATTTGCTGGAAAGTATCGCATCATTGACTTTACTTTATCAAACTGTACTAACTCTCACATTTATAATATTGCGATTCTTACACAATATTTGCCGTTTTCTTTAAATGACCACATTGGTTCAGGAAAACCATGGGATTTGGATAGACGCGATAGTAAGGTTACTTTATTGCAACCACATAACTCTTGGTATGAAGGAACAGCTGACGCTGTTAGAAAAAACATTCATTATATCGAACAGGTAAATCCTGATTTAGTTTTAATATTGTCAGGAGACCATATTTACAAAATGGATTATAGGAAGATGATTGATGAGCATATTAAAAAAAATGCAGTTTTAACTGTAGGCTGTAATATAATTGAACCTAAAGAAGCTTATCGTTTTGGAATGATGGCTACTGATAATAATTTAAGAGTTAAAGAATTTGTAGAAAAGCCTAAAAATACTGATTTAACCCTTGCATCAATGGGCATTTATGTTTTTAATAAAGATTTGTTAATAGATTTATTAAGAACTAATGATGATATAAATGACTTAGATTTTGGAAAACATTTAATTCCTAGTTTAATTAAAAATTACCCTGTATATGCCTATAAATTCTATGGGTATTGGAAAGATGTAGGAACATATGATGCATATTTGCATACTAACCTAGAGTTAATTGAAACAGTAGATAAAATACAATTAGACATGTATGATCCAAATTGGAAGATATATACAAGATCTGAGGAGCTTCCTGCAGTTAAAGTAGGCTCTAAAGCAACTATAAAACAAGCTTTATTATCAAACGGTTCTATTGTGGCTGGTGATGTAGAAAGATCTGTTTTAAGTCCTGGAGTAGTAGTTCATCCATTTGCGAAAGTTACTAATTCCATTCTTTTAAACGATGTAGTAATTAATTCAGGAGCTGTAATAGACAATTGTATTATCGATAAACATACAGTAATTGGTAATAACGCCATGATTGGTTTTGGCGATGATTTAACACCAAATAATGAAAGACCTGATTTATTATCAAGTGGAATTACTGTAATTGGTAAATCTATTAAGGTCCCAAAAAACATGGTTATTGGGAGAAATTGTCGCATCTTTAGAACAGCTAATCTAGAAAATGTAAAAGATAAAATTGTTTATTCAGGAACTACATTAAAATAAAACGAGTAATGAGTTAGTTTATAAAAACTACTCTTTTACTCGTTCTTTTTAGAAATGGTGCTCCTACCAAGAATCGAACTTGAATTTCAGCATTACCATTGCTGCGTTTTACCATTAAACTATAGGAGCATCGTAAAATATTATATTTTATGTTAATCAAAAATGCAAGAGTAAAATGACATGTTTAACAATAAATAAATTTGAGGAGTATGCTATGTTAGAAATCAAAAATGTATCAAAAACTTATAACAATAAAGTGAAAGCCTGTAATAATATTAATTTAACTATCCAAAAAGGTGATATATACGGCTTTATTGGTCATAATGGTGCTGGTAAAACAACACTTTTAAAATCTATTTCTGGGATTATTAACTTTGATGAAGGCGATATTTTTATTTTTGGACACTCTATAAAAACTAGTCCTATGGAGGCAAAAAAATTAATTGCATATATCCCAGACAACCCGGATATATATGAATCCCTATCGGGAATAGAATATCTTGATTTTATCGGTGATGTGTTTGATGTTAACATAATTAAAAGGCAACAGTTGATTGATAAATACGCTGAAATGTTTGAAATAAAAGATGTATTAAACAATCCTATTTCTTCATACTCACATGGTATGAAGCAAAAGCTTGTAATTATGTCTGCTTTAATTCACGAACCTAAGGCCATGCTTTTAGACGAACCTTTTGTTGGGCTTGATCCTAAAGCTAGTTTTTTGTTAAAAGAAGTATTTAAGGAATTATGCGCAAAAGGTTCATTAATTTTCTTTTCAACCCATGTTTTAGAAGTTGCAGAAAAGCTTTGCAATAAAATAGCAATTATCAAAAATGGTTCTATTGTAGCGAATGGTTTAACAGAGGATGTTATTAAAAACGAGTCCTTAGAAGAAATCTTTATGGAGTTATTAAAAGAATCATGACATATTCTAAATTAATTAAGATATTTTTTAAAGAAAATTTCTCATTTCGAAGAATTTTAGGCTTTGATTATAAAAATCATAAATTTAAAACTATAAGTATTATAATATTGCTAATTTACGGACTCGCTAGTTTTTTGTTCACTTTTGGATATATATTCTTTGATTTAGGAAAAACATTAAACCAGTTTGGTTTAATAGATATCTTAATAGCTTTTGCCTTTATTTATGCATCTGCTTTGTCTATTATGTTTGTTTTATTTCGGGCAAATGGTTATTTATTTAACTATAAAGACTACCAAATATTAGAACCATTACCAATATCTGAACACACTGTTATTTTCGCCAAAATAACAGTAATGTTAATATTTATATACTTTTCTATATTCTTATTTTTGATTCCTATTGGATTTGCATATTTTTATTTTAGTGGATTTAATATAATAAGCTTTATATTTTTTCTAATAGGTGCTTTAACAATACC
>CAZSZZ010000008.1:0-2052 GCA_964611005.1 uncultured Candidatus Izemoplasmatales bacterium
TTCTGTATCATAAGTAGATGTAATTCTCACTATAGTCTCTCCAAAACCTACTGCAGTTAAAACGCCTTCTGAATTAACAGTCACAATTCCTGTATTCCCTGAAACATAACTAAGACCATCATTTGAGGAGATATCTAATGTTTCTGTATCTCCCACAACTAAGACATAATCGCTTTTAGAAACATCGATAGTAATTAATTTCGCAACGTTTACTGTAATTGTAATACTCATATCTAAGTCATATGTTGAAGTAACAATAATAGTGGTCGTCCCTTCTTTTTTAGCGGTAATTAACCCCGTTTCATCCACAGTTAGAATCTCCGGATTAGTAACATCAAATGTAAATTCATCATTGCTTGTAATCGCTAATTGACGCGTTTCTCCTTCTTTTAGATTAACTGTCATTCTATCGCTAACTAAATAGATTTCTTTTAGAACATTTACAGTAATTTCTTGATATACATCTTGATTACTTCTTGAAGTTATTTTAACAGTAACTGTCCCTTCTTTTAAAGAATTTATATACCCTGTATCAGACAATGTAATAATATCTGCCTTATCGACGCTATAAATCAAGCCCACAGGATCATTAGAAGTAACTTCTAATTGATAATCTTCACCTTTAGTAATATTTACTATGTTATTATCAACGTTAATAGTTATCGCTTCTATTGTGGTCGGATTTGAAGTAACCAAAGAATCAGCACATGCAGTTATGCTAAAAGCCACTATAATAAGAGTTATAAATAACATTATTTTTTTCATTAGTTTTTCTCCTTATTTGACAAAATTATATTTCCTATTTTATTTCTATATTTTCTTATATTATTATCTTCTCTATGAGGATGAACTGCGTTAGAAAGCATCACAAATCCAATTCCCTTAGATCTATCAATCCAGAGATTACAACCAGTAAAACCTGTATGTAAAATAGTATCTTCAAAACTTACATAATCTCCTGCAGTTGAACCTTTAGTCGGTTTATCCCAACCAAGAGCTCTAATAATTCCTTTTGAATTCTTTATTCTTGGTATAAACAACATATCCACTGTTTCTTTATTTAAGACTAATTCATCATTATTTAAAATAGTCAGAATAAACTTTGACAGATCACTCACAGTAGAAAACATTCCAGCGTGTCCACTAACTCCACCAAGCGCAAATGCTTTTTCATCGTGAACTCTTCCCATTAATAAACCCTTATAAACATCATCTTCTCTATATTCTGTAGGTGCTGCGCGCAATGAGTTAGGAGAAAAACTAGTATCATGCATCTTTAGTGGGTCAAATATTATTTCCTTTGCGAATCTATTTAAGGTTTTCTTACTTAATTTTTCGACAATAAGACCTAGAATTATGAAACCAATATCTGAATACACTATATCTTGCCCAGTAGGATATATTAAATCAAAAGAAAATACCTTATCTAATACATCTTTTCTATTTCTTAAACCTTTAGCATTAGGAATATCTGCGGGTAATCCTGATGAATGCGTTAAAAGATTGAAAACAGTAATTTCTTTGTGCTTAAAGTTTTCAAGTATATCGCTTATCTTTGAATTTAGTGATATTTTTTTATCTTCAATTAATTTTAAAATCAAAGTAGTAGTGACAATAACTTTAGTAAGCGATGCTGAATCATATATTTCAGTACCATTATTTAAAACATGTTTTGGATAAATTTGTTTATAACCAACAAAATCTTTGTCGATAAAACCATTTTTATAAACAACTGCATAAGAAGCTCCTGGAAAATCACCAAGCTTTACCCCTTGATTCAATAATTCAGTGATTTCTTTCATATTACATAAACCACTTTCTTGTTAGTAAGAATCCTCCAAGCGAAATTGAACTTACTGCGAATAAACTAATCGCATTAAAGAAACCACACCCTGTCTTTGGTTCAGTAACGATAACACAGGTTCCATCTACTCTAACATATCCATCTTGACAAGGAAGATATACGCAGCTTCCATCTTGATAAGTTTGGTCAATTCCACAAATTGATTGACATTCACCATCAACATATTCTTCACCAATAGCGCAAACTGA
>CAZSZZ010000008.1:2152-19151 GCA_964611005.1 uncultured Candidatus Izemoplasmatales bacterium
AGCGCAAACTGACTGACATTCGCCGTCTACGTATTCTTCTCCAACAGCGCAAATTGATTGACATTCGTTGTCTATGTATTCCTCTCCAACTGGACAGATATCAACACAGATTCCATTTTCTTCAACTTGACCAACAGGACAAGTTATTTCTTCTTCTTTTTCTACATCGCTTTCCCAAGGAAATGTTACATATTCAGTCCAATAATAATTATTAAGTCTATCTAAGAATTCTACAACTTCAGTATCGGTGCTTAGAAGAGTTCTATAACTAAAGAATGAACTTCCGATAATTGAATCATATTGGAAAATATATCTAAGCTGTTCAGGTAATTCATTTACATCAGTCCAGCTATCATTATCGTAGCGATAAAAACCATGTCCAATAATTAAATCAACATTGTATTCATCACATAATTTCGCCCACCAATCCACAAGATCTGCAAAAGGTGCACTAGAGTGATCAAATTCCCAATATAACTGCGGTAAAATATAATCTACCCAACCTTCCATAACCCATTTGCGTGAATCAGCAAATTGATCTGAATATGATTGGAAAGTATGAGATGATGTATTACTGCCATCTTCTCCACCAGATTTCCATATTCCAAAAGGACTAATTCCAAAGCGAATATGAGTTCCGTGTATTTGATTGTAATCTAAAATCATTTCGTGTATTTCTCTTACAACTGTATTAATATTTTCTCTTCGCCAATCATCAAGTGATTCATTTGGCTCTTTTAATCTATTATATAAATCTTCATCAGCTTCAAGTGGTGTTCCATTATAACTATAGAAATAATCATCAAAATGAATTCCATCCACATTATAATTAGCAATTAATTCCTGAATTACATTTCGAATATATACCTGTACTTGCCTTTCTCCTGGATTTAACAAAAGCTTTCCTGCATTATCTCGAATTACCAATTCAGGATGAAGTCTCGCGAAATTATCAGATGATAATTGATTTAATTGATCTTCTTTAGAACCAGTACCCGTAGATACTCTATAAGGATTTAACCAAGCGTGAAATTCAATTCCTCGTTTATGACTTTCATCAATTAAAAATTGTAAAACATTCCAACCAGGGTCAACACCTTCAGTCCCAGTTAAATAACGACTCCACGGTGCGTAGTCACTGTCATAAAAAGCATCATTCATAGGACGAACTTGAAAGAAAATCGTATTAAAATTATTAACTTCAATTTCATCTAACATTCTAATTATCATTTGTTTATAATCTTCTTCAGAAGTACAAAGACCGATATCAATATTTGAAACTGTAGCTATCCAAACAGCTCTAATTTCTTCTGATTTCTCCGTATATGTTGGTAATTCAATAGGAATATCTGAATTATAATAAGTTATAATTTCACCATCTCTAATTACATAAAGATTTGTTTCTGTTGGCGGAATATCTAGTCTCACTCTTTGTGAAATAACTTCACTTTCATTTAAGGCTTCATCGATCACTTTATATTCGAAAGTATAATTAGCTGTATAAACTAAATTAATTGGCCCTGTATAAACTTGCCAGCTTGACCATGTCTTTCCATTGTGCATGCGATAAATTACCACAGTATTTTCTTCAGAAGTCGAAAATGATACTGTTGTTTCTGATGTATAGAATTTCTCACCATCATAAGTTCCATCAATTATAATAGTTGCGTTTTCTGGTTTTGTTGTATCAATTACTATATCTTTTGTAAATGCCACCTGACAAGCATCGTTGTTTTTATAATATATTGTATAGCTTCCTTCTGTAGTTAATTCGAATGGTTCAGTATAATCTATCCATAAGCCATCGTTTATTTTATATTGTATATTGGTTTCGCCGCTCAGTGAAACTATAGCTGATTGATAATTTGGATCTTGACCTATACCTGTTACATTTATGACCGGATCTGGATAACAATCTTCTTGAATATTTAAAGATTTATTAACTTCATCGCTTTCTGTTCCCCGAGAATCAATAGTTTTAGCGCGAATATAGTATGAACCGGTATCAGTTAAAGTAATCGGGCCTGTATAAAGCTCAAATTCTCCAACACTACCGTGATTAATTGCTACATAAATATCTTCCCCTGAAGAATTAAGCACTATCTTAGAACCAACAATGTAATTATCTCCAACTTTATCACCATCAACTTCAATAGTTGGTACATCAAGATTCAAATATTGAATAACAATATTATATGAAGATATAGAGCTTTCTTTACCAAACTCATCTACTGTTTTCAAATAGATAACATGGTTACCTGAACCAGTAATATTAAGTGGTGCAATATATTCACTCCAATCAGAACCATCTAATTGAAAATATATTGTATTAGCTGACGAAAGAGTCACTGAAACATCACTGATATAAATATTATCAGAGAGTTCTCCATCTACTGTTATATCAATATCAGGTATATTAGATTCATAGATATTAGTTGGAGTTTTAGTCCACTGGTTATCTGTAACATATTGCATATGAGAATCATCCAAAAAGCCAATACGGTACATTACCTCGCCCTTTATTTCAGGGTATTGTAAATTATACTTAAGCTGATCAGCTATTTCAGTTTCTTCCCAGTCATATAGAGCAGCTGAAGATACAGCATGTCCGATATAAACATCGACTCCTGTGCCTCTAGCTATACTAGCCCACCAATCAACTACATCAGCGTAAGGTGCCGTAGAATGAGTAAAAGTAAAATAAACTTGAGGACAGATATAATCTAACCAACCTTCTTCAACCCATTTTCTACTATCAGCGTATTGATCAAGATAAGAAGATAAATTACTGGCTGCCGTATTACTGCCACCTTCTAAATATCTAGAATATCCTTCAATACCACTCCCCCAAAGGCCAAAAGGACTAATTCCAAATTTAACGGAATTACCAGTTAAATCATTATAAGCATCAATATCTTCTTTTACTCCGCGAACAACATCATTGACATTTTCTCTTCGCCAATCTTTGATAGTTTGTCCTGATAATTTATATAAATTATAGGTTGCGCTATCACTTGAAATCCCACTATATGGATAAAAATAATCATCAAAGTGAATACCATCCACATTATAATTATTTATTAATTCTTTTATTACATTACGAATATATTCTTTAACTTCAGGTTCTCCTGGATTTAAAATCAAAGGAGTTCTTTCGTGAGAATCAACATTCCCTTCAACAACTAAATCTGGATGCATTCTAGCGAAATTATTAGAAGCTAAGGTTGCTAAATAATCAGTTTTAGAACTAGTCGTATTAGCTACCCTATAAGGATTTAACCAAGCATGAAACTCAATGCCATTCGCATGACATTCATCTATCATCCAAGCTAAAACATCCCATCCCGGATTCGAACCTTCATTTCCCATTAAATAACGACTCCACGGTGCGTAGTCACTTTCATAAAAAGCATCGTTCAAAGGACGGACTTGAAAAAGCATCGCGTTCATATGATTAGCTTTTAATTCATCTATTAAACTAATAAAAGCCGCTTTATATTGAGTTTCACTAGTATATCTTGCAATGTCTAAATTATAAACAGTAGCTACCCAAGCACCTCTAAATTCTGTATCATGCTCATCATAAGAATCAGGAATCATTACTTTTTCAGAAGATGAATAATGATAAACATAACTTCCATCTCTTACAAGAGGTACAAGCGATGTATACCCATTTACATTATTTAATAATAATCCACTTAAAATAATCAAAAAAGCGATTAATATATATAATTTAATTTTCTTCATATCTAATTTCTCCCATTAAGTAATTTTTTTAATTCACACATTCCGGGATACGCTTCTAATTTTTCAATAAAATTCTTATAAGTAAAAAATACATTTCCTTTGACAACATCAAATTGATTAGCGTATTTTACTTGATTAACAACTTCATATTTATTTAAAAACCCACCATCTTTACCAAGCCTATAAGCTCCGTGCCCAATATAAAGTTTAACAGATATATCTTTACATACTTTTACCCAAAAATCACAGATATCCGCAAATGGAGCTATTTTATGTTCAAAGTCCCAATAGATTTGAGGGACTATATAATCAATGTATTTTTCTTTTACCCACTTAACTGAGTCAGCGTATAAACTATTATAGCTTTCTGTACAAGCTAAATCTGTATTAGACCCAAATTCATTAGCAGTTTTGTTCTTCCAAATTCCAAAAGGACTAATTCCAAATTCTATTGAAGGATCAACTTCTTTTAATGCTTCATGAATATCTCTAATCAATGTATTGACGTTTTCTCTTCTAAAATCGTCAATATTTAGAGATTGTTTTTTAAATTGTTCAGAATCATCTCTATTTAAATCTAATCCACTATAAGGATAAAAATAATCATCAAAATGTATACCCGCAACCTCATAGTTTTCAACAATTTCTTTCATAGATTCAATTATAAACTGTCTGACTTCTTTAATAGCTGGATTTAAGATTAGTTTTCCTTTAGTATCTAAAACAATATATTCAGGATGACACTTCGCAAAGTTTAAATCATCACAAGTTTTAAGATATTCTTCGATAGATAAGTTACTATCAGCACTAATTCTATAAGGATTACACCAAGCATGAATTTCAATATTACGCTTTTTCGCTTCAGAGATTATCCATTTAAAAACATCAAATGGAGGTTTTTTACCTTCTTTTCCTGTCAAATATCTACTATAGGGATTTAACATAGAATTATAAAAGGCATCATTTGTAGTTCTCACTTGAAAAAAGATAGTATTAATATTAAAAGACTTAGCTGTATCTAACATTTCAATTACTTTAATGCGGTAATTATCAATGTCTTCAGTAGTAGGTAAATCGATATTATTTACATTTGATACCCACATTCCTCTAACGGGTTTTTCAATATATTTATCAGGTATTTCTACTTGTTTTTTTGTATTAAAATAAAAAATAGGTTCTTTTGTTTGATATTTATATAATTTCATCAAGACTCCTCAAAATAATAATTTAAATACTTTCTATGTGCTTTTACTAATTCATCAAAAGCTAATGATGCATTATTAATTGATTTAGTAAATGGGTTTACTTGTAAAGCAAATTTGGCTTTTTCAAGATCTTTTTCATAGATAGCATCAACTAATAATTGTTCAAAAGATTTTACATTTTGTAATGTTCCTCTAATTGTATCTGGTAATTTACCAATAAATACAGGAATTGGACCATGAGCTGTTATTCTTGAAGTTATCTCCACTGCACAACCATCTGGAAGGTCAGTAATGTGACCGTTATTTATCGTATTAACCGCGTGATATTCTTTTTTATCGTTATAGATTGAGCTAATTATACTACAAGCAACATCGCTATAATAGGCTCCTCCTCTTTCTTCTAACTCCTTTGGTTTTTCTTTTAGGTTTACATCTTTGTATTTTTCAAAAAGGCTCTTTTCTATCTCTTTAACATGTTCAGCTCTAGTTTTACCTTCTTTGTATTGAGCCATAAACTTGGAAAACATCTCTTCGTAGTAATAATAATACTTATGATAAGGACTAGGATAAACTCCTAGTTGTTTAATGAATTTAGGATTCCAAGCTAAAGCATCAATGTTTTTCATTGTAGTTCTATCGTTTTCCATCTTATTTAGGATTTCTGGTAGTCTATCTTTATTTTGATGAAAAACATTTAAAACATATGACATATGATTAACTCCAGCGAAATAAGGAATTAAATCTTTCGGTTTTACTTTTAAGACATCCGCAAAATGATTTGTTAGATTAATTGGAACATTACAAACCCCAATAAATTTAGCAAAATCAGCGTAGCGAAAAACCGCTTCACTGACTACACCTGATGGATTAGTAAAATTAATCAACCAAGCATCGCTACACAATTCTTTCATATCATTAATAATATCAAAGATTACAGGAACAGTTCTTAAAGCCTTAAATAATCCTCCAGCTCCAAGAGTTTCTTGCCCTATCATACCATACTTAGCAGGTATTCTTTCATCTAATATTCTGGCATCCATCTGTCCTACTCTAAATTGAGTAGTAACGAAATCAGCGTTTTTCAATGCTTTTCTTCTGTCTAATGTTAAATATATTTTTAAGGGAATATTTGCTTTTTCAACCATGCGTTTAGCTAAAGCTCCAACTATTTCTAGCTTTTCTTTTCCTTCTAAAATATCAACTAACCAAAGCTCAGCTATTGGTAATTCGTCATAACGATTGATAAATCCTTCAATCAGCTCGGGAGTATAACTTGAACCTCCACCAATAGTTACTATTTTTAAATTCTTACTCATAGTCTTCCCCCGCTTTTTAATAAATTATTTTCTATTTCTTTGTTCTGCATAATGCCCAATTTATCTAAGGCGAATAAATAAGCTCCAATTACAGGAGTGAATTTCGGCTTTATAATATAAGCTTTTTTAACTTCATCATTTAAATGTTTTTTAAATGAATTTAAAAAGATAGAACAATCGCTTTGAAATACTCTACCGCCAATAACAACAGGTACTTTTTCCGCTTCCATTTTTAACTGTTTAATAACACCTGTTGTTTGTTGGGCCAAATTTGACGCAATATCTTTTAATATCATAATCGATATTTCATCATTCTCTTTTGCTGATTTTATGACAAGCTCAGTTATTTTTCCAAAGGTTTTTTTATCTATAATACGTTTAGGATAAAATAAAGGTATTACTTCTTCCATGTTTTTAACTTGGAATAATTTTGGTATTTTTATTCTTAAAACAGTATCTTTATAGGTTAATTCGCTAGCTCTAAAAGCATAGTGCAAGGCTTCTCTTGCGATATCTAATCCCCCACCATATGTTCCCAAGATATAGCTTAAGGATCTTAGTATAGCTTCTTTACCATCTTTATTAATTGCCGCAGAATTGGTTCCCGTTCCACAGATACAAACAGCTCCATAAGGACTAGTTAAACCGCTCCTTAATATTATCCAAGCATCATTTTTAATAAAATAATTATTTTCCTTAAAAATGTTTTGACATAATTTCTCGAGATGCTTATAATCCTCTTCTAAATCCGCTCCGCTAAGTCCTAAACTTATATATAAAATATCAGAATCATTTAAATTAAGAGTGTTTTTTGCATCTTTAAATAGCCCTTCAATTATTCTTATAAACTCTAAATCTCCAGAACTAAAAACATTACATCCACTCGTTGATTTATCAAAGTGAATATTTCCTAATAAATCAATTACATTTAGACGAGTTTTAGTTCCTCCACCATCATAGGCAAAAATATATTTCATCTCTTCACCTTTTTCTTAAAACAGGAGTAATTTGTCCTAATATTGCAAAATCTTTAGCGCCTGTAGCATTTGGTACATTAGAAGGATTATTATTTAATGTTTCATTACCTATAATAAGAAAACATAAAGCTTCTAAGTAATCACTTGAATATCCTAAATCGTCCGCTAATAAAACTTTTATACCTTTAAGATAGAATTTAATTAATTTAACCAAAGCATTATTTTTACTTCCACCACCCGTTAATATAACTTCATCAATTTGATATTTTTTACTAACAAAATCGTGATAAGATTTAACAATACTAAAAGCAGTAACATGTGTTAAGGTTGTGATTATATCTGTATCTTTAAAATCACTATATTTTTCAAGCAATTTATCTGTATATTGATCTCCAAACAATTCTCTTCCAGTTGTTTTTGGAGGCTTTTTACAAAAATATTCATTATCTAATATTTCTTCAAACATTGGTATTATTAAAGCTCCTGTTTCGGAAATTAACCCATCTTTATCATATTCTTTATTAAATAATTTTTTCATCGCCCGGTTCATCATCATATTACCAGGCCCATTATCAAAAGCAATTACATCATTGATTTTACCTGCTTTTGGTAAAACTGTAACGTTGCTTATTCCACCTATATTTTGTATGGCCTTTGTCTTTTTATTATCAGAAAATAAAATATAATGAGGATAGGTTACAAGTGGTGCCCCTTGTCCTCCTAAAGCCATATCAGCTGTCCTAAAATTAGATATAACTGGTATTCCTGTTAAATTAGCTAAAACAGATCCATCACCTAGTTGTAGAGTTGAAGCCATATAATCTTTTTCAGGAAAAGGTATATGATAAATTGTTTGTCCATGAGAAACTATATAATCTATTTCTTTATGGTTTATTTTATATATTTCACAGAAATTCAAAATACACTCGCTAAAAGCCTTTGCAATTTCAAAATTTAAACTGCATAAGAGTTTAGAAGTGCTCGTTTCGTTTGAAATAGCTATTTGAATTCTTTCTTTAAGCCTTTTTTCAAACATATACGTTTTACTAAAAATAACTTCTACTTTAGTCTTGAGCCCTGCCCCTTCAATTTCGCCTAATAAAATATCTATTCCATCGAGAGAGGTTCCACTCATAATACTTATAATCTTTTTTTTCATATGCTTACCTTATACCTTCATTATAAATGATAATTTATAATTATCAATGATGACACTTGTTTTAGGTTGTTTTTTTCAAAAACAAAAAAAACAACTCTATAAAAGTTGTTTTTTATCTATTTATTCATATAAAAACAATAATTATCGATTATATTTTTTGAATGTTTCATAAGTCGTTTCAATCATTTTAACACTCTTATCAATATCGATATATGAACAGTTTGTAAATAAGGCATCAACTACACAAAGCTGTGACATTCTAGAAGTCATAGCGGCGCTTCTAAATTCTCCTTCTAAAGATGTTGTATATAATATTATGTCACTTAAATCAGCTAAATAACTTGAACCAATTTTAACAATGCTAATAATCTTAGCTTTTTTCTCTTTAACTAAAAGAGCAGTTCTGACTATTTCTGGGGTTTTTCCACTGTTAGAAATCAATACTACTACATCATTTTGATTTAAGAATGATGCATCAACTAATTGCTCATGAGATTCGCCTTGGGCAATAGCTAATTTATTAATTCTTCTGAGTTTCATTTCTAAGTCTTTGCATACCAAAAATGAAGATCCCTTTCCAAAGATGAAGACTCTTCTAGCTTTCATTATCGATTCCGCAGCTTTATGTAAGGCAACTGGATCATGAATTTTTAAGGTTTCTTCTAATATCCGAATATTATTTTGAATAACACTTTTTCCATAGTTTGAATTCTTAGATAGAATAACATCATTGTATTCTTTAGATTCAGGTATTTCAATTTTAGCATTGGATAAAATAAAATCTATCTTAAAATCCTTAAAGCCTTTATAGCCTAATTTCTTACACATTCTTACAACACTTGCGGGACTTGCGTAAGCAGCTTGAGCAATCTTTTCAACATAGAAATCCTTTAATACCGCTTTATTTTCAATTAGGTAATCAAGCACAGCACGTTCAGCCATACTTAAATTTTCTTTGTATTTAAGCATATTTAGCATTACACTCATTATTGACACCTCTTATTCTAGTATTTAAAACTATGTTTATTATATCACTTCGCTGAAAATAATTAAATAAATATTTACCTTTTTTTCAATAAAAAAAGGCTTTTCAGCCTTTGATAAGATAATATTATTATATTAAATCTATATAATTTTACCAGGATTTAATATATTTAATGGATCAAATACCTTTTTAATTCCTCTCATAAGTTCAATTTGAACTGGTCCTACTTGTTTTTCTAAATATATTTTTTTTGCATAGCCAATTCCGTGTTCTCCAGAGACTAACCCTCCAAAAGAAAATGCTTTATCATATAGCTTTTCAAATCCAATTTCTAGTTTTTCTTTCCAAACTTCATCATTTAAATCGTCTTTACAAAAATAAATATGAAGATTACCATCACCTGCATGTCCAAAATATGGGATACGAAGATTTAGTTCTTTACTAACACTTTGAGTGAAATCTAGAAATTCTGTAATATGAGCTCTTGGAAGCACAACATCACATTCATCAATTTCTGTAGTAGAGGCTTTAATAGCCTCTAGAAAAGCCCCTCTAGCCGTCCAAACTGAATCCTTTCTCTCATCTGTATCTATTAAATAGACATCTATTGCGTCTAATGAATTAACACAATAATCACTGATAACTTCTACATTATGATCAATTTCTTCTTGAGTAGAGCCATCATATGATAATAAAAGATAAGCATTATAATTTGCATTTGGAATCTTTTTACCAAGATATTCCTCGCTAAAAAGAAGTGATTCTTTTTCTAAGAACTCTACAGCTGTAGGTATAGCAGCGTTAGCTAAAATAACTTTAGGAACAGCTTTAATTGCGTTGTATCTATCCTTAAAAGGTATTAATAGACTTACATTAAATTTAGGCAATGGTATTAGCTTTAAGGTAGCTTCTACTATAATTCCTAAAGTTCCTTCTGAACCTATAATAAGGTTTTTTAAGGAATATCCACTAGAATCTTTAACAACTTTCGTGCCAAAATTAACTAACTCTCCACTTGCAAGACAAACTTCTAAGCCTCTAATCCATTCTCTGGTTATACCATATTTTGTGGCTCTCATACCTCCGGCATTAGTAGCTATATTTCCACCGATAGTAGCGGACTTTTCTCCAGGGTCAGGAGCGTAAAACAAACCTTCTTTTTCCACGTATTCATAGATATCCATAGCTAAAACACCTGGTTCTACTCTTAATGTCATATTTACTTTATCAAGCTCAATAATGCGGTTCATTTTAGTAGTATCTAATAGTATTCCTCCGTAAATAGGTACACAACTTCCTACAAGTCCAGTACCACTTCCTCTTACTGTAACTGGTATTTTCGCTTCGTTAGCATATTTCATAATTTCACTAATCTGATATTTGTCTTTCGCAAAAACAAGTATATCAGGAAATGCCTGTACTGTCTGTAATTCATCATGAGCATAATCTTCTTCAATCTGTTCTTTTCTAATTAAATTAGATTCGCCTACTATATCAAGTAATTTCTTAATATCAGATTCATTTATTTTTCTATATTCCATAAAAATACTCCAATTTCTTATGTTAAAATATTTTAAAATTATAAATTATTAGACATATAATCTTCGATTAAAGCAGTTAATTCAGGAAGTACTTCATAGATATCTCCTAAAATTGCATAATCAGATATTTTAAATAATTTATTATCGGGATCATTATTTACTGAGATAATCATTTCACTTTCTTTCATACCTTCAATAAACTGGATAGAACCGCTTATTCCTAAGTTTACTAATAACTTAGGTTTAACTGTTCTTCCACTAAGTCCGATTTGTCTTCTTGGATCAATCCAGCCATTTTCAACTAAAGGTCTAGTACAAGCTATTTCTGCACCCAAACTCTTTACTAGAGGTAAAATCAAATCTAAATCCTTCTTCTTTTTAAAGGCTCTACCTACAGCCACTATAATTTCAGCTTCTGATATATCCTTGATTTTTTGAGCTTCTTCATAGCTTTTGATAATAATATTGCTATGCATATTTAGTTTATCTATATTTTCATAGACAACTTCACCCTTTGGTTTAACTTTTTCAGGAGCCAAAAACATTTTATATCTAATAGTAGCCATTTGAGGTCTTGTATTTGGGGTATGAATCTTAGCCATAATATTGCCACCAAATGCAGGTCTTATCTGTAATAAATCACCATCAGGGCGAATATCTAGCATAGTGCAATCAGCGGTCAATCCTGTTTTTAATCTAGCAGCTACTCTTGGAGCTAGACTTCTTCCTTGAGGAGTGCCACCAAAAAGAATGGCATTTACTTGATGTTTATTAAAAAAATCTTCAATAACGGCTGTGTATCTTTCAACATTAAAATCTTTTAACAATGGATCTTCATAAGCAAATACTTTATCGACCCCATATTCTTTTGCCTCTTGAATGATATTAGATAAATCATCTCCAATAGCTAATGCATAAACTGGTTCCTTTGTTTTTTTGGCTAATTCTAACGCTTTACCTATTAATTCCCAAGATACTTTATGGGCTATAGAGGAACGCTGTTGAATGAGTACTGTGATTCCTTTATATTTAGTTTTATCTATCTTTTCTTGTTTTTTGCCTTCTATAAATTCACAAACACCACTTGGTCCTTTATTAACACAAATCTTACAGATTTTGCATCCTGCATTAATAGATAGTTTACCATCAACATAATCAAATGCATTAAATGGACAGAGTTTTTGTAATTTTTTTGCTATTTCTTTCGAAACTTTTTTTTGGTTAACTTTAATATATCCCATAATACACCTATATAAATTTCTTTTCTTTTAAAATTTTAAATAGTTCTAAACTGACTTCTTCTTTATTTCCATTAACACTAATTGATTCTCTGCTTTTATTTGGAGGAAAGATTTCTTCTACTTGTGTAGGAGAGCCTTCTAACCCATAATGTTTTTTATCTTTATCTTCTAAATCTTTTAAACTAAAGGTTTTTATTTTATAATCCTTAAACTCAATTTTGCGTTTATATGAAGGTAATCTTGGGATTAAATTTCCTTCAGATATTGTAAGAAGACAAGGGAAATTAACTTTAATAATTTCACTATGATGTTCTAAATCACTTTTTATTACTATATGTTTTTTCCCTATTTCAATTATTTTTGAAACATATGGTATATGAGGAATATTTAAAAATTCAGCTATTTCTGGACCTACTTGAGCTGTGTCTCCATCTGTGGTTTGTTTACCACAAATAATTAAATCATAATTATCAATATTACGAATTAATTGACTTAATGAATAAGATGTAGCTAATACATCAGCTCCTGCAAAAGAACGATCGCTTAAAAGAACAGCCTCATCGCTTCCCATATATAATGATTCTTCTAAAACTTTTTTTGCACTAGGTGGCCCCATTGAGATTGTCTCTATTACGCAGTTTTCTAATTTTTCTTTTATTTTAAAAGAAGCTTCAAGTGCATACAAATCATATGGATTCATCTTTACATTTCGTCCATCTCTAATCAATACTCCAGTTACAGGATCTATATCCACTTTTGTAGATGCGGGAACCTGTTTTATACATGTGATGATTTTCATATAATTTACTCCTCATATAAATATTACTAATATTAATTTAACACAAAGAAATTCAATAGGAAAGAGTTCAAGCATACTATTTTTACTTATTTTCAATATTAGGAAAATATGTTCGCTTGCCTGCTCAATATATTAATTAACTATTAATACATCAGTTTTATATACATAAAATACATCAGTTGGCCCCATTACTTCAGAGATATCCATTCTAAAATCATCGTTTAAAGCTAGAGGTAATCTAAGCACATAAAACTCATTATATTCTTTCATAACCGCAAAAGGTATCCATAATCCCTTATATGTATAAGTAGCTGGGTTATAGACTACAGGACTTTCTGGATTTGGTCCATAATAGCCTATAGCTTCTGGATTTAATAGGGCTATTTTATAGTAATTTCTATCTTTAAATCCTAATGCTTTATCAAGTTTATAGTAATGCTTAGCTATTTTTTCTCCCCAATATGCATCACTTGCATATTTATAATTCATACCTTGGTATTTATCTCCAAAATTAGTCCCAAAGGAAACAAAATATTGAGGATTAAAATACCTAGATCCTAAGATATATTGAACATGATACTCTATACAATCCTGAACAGTTTCGAAACTCGTTGCGGAATTATATGGATCGCTATCAATTGCATTAATCCCAAATAAATTGTTTTTGTTTTGGCTTATCCAACTGCTTCCCCAACCACTTTCATGGATGGCAAAAACTAGTTCCATAGCAGCGTTTATATAAACGCTATTTTGAGCATCAATAAAATCTTCTCCCGTATTATAAAGTCCACTACTACTGCCAACATTGCTTGATATATAAGCGTTTAATTCATCTGCGGTGTAGTTTGTTTTAGAACGAAATGAGATATACTGATAATAATTATAATATGGATTGTCTCTGTTAATAGCGTGTTCATAGGTATAGTTTCTCAAATCATCTGTCATAACGTAGAAATTAGTATAAAAATAATGAAAATCATAACTATAATAACGAATACCTTCTTCTAGGTAATCAGGAGCTATATCAATAGCGCCGATTGATTGAAAATCAGCTGTACTTAATCTATATGAGATATTATGAACTAATTCATTATTTACAACTTCGTAATAGGAATAAGCATTATGTAATTGTATATCCGGAATTAATTCAACTTCGCTTAAAACCACTTCAAATCTAACTCCAGATATCATACCATAAACAGCGACTCCTTTAGTGCCTAAATATACACCATCAACATTATAGTTACCATTTATATAGGTTGGATAACGAAAATCTGTATGTCCTAGAGTTGTGATTTCACTAATTGATTTAGTTTTAAAATTAACAGCTCCATATTTCATAGATATTACTTTATCATCCTGATTTAAGATAACATAATTGGGATTGGTTTGTATGGAAAGTATTGTTTGTGCGTCTGTTAAATCAGAATATGTTTCTAAGACTTCAAACGATCCATCGGATTTAGCTTCAGATAGTTTAAAATCGCAAGAATCTAATCCTTGGCTTTCACAAGACTGTATTTCCTCTGTGTCCTCTATCGAAATAACTCCACTAGAAACAGTAGTTAATTTAGTTGTATTATCTAAATTAGTAGTTAAAGTTGATATGGTTGTATTATCTTGATTAGTCGTTAAAATATTAGTTCCCATAGTATTTGTACAAGAAACTAATAATATTAAAACGAATAAAACAAGAAAAACTAATAGTTTTTTCATCAATTATCACTCATTTCATAATATTATCAGAATGCTAATTTAGCATTCTGATTATTTTAAAAAATTTTATTTATTTTACTAAGAACATCTTTTTTAAAGCGATCTATATAAGAGGCGATAAAATCTGAAACATCTAAATCATCATCTAAACAAAATGGGGTCAAATCTATTGCATATGTTAAAGCGTTTGTTTCATCAACTTCATGCGATGCATTAAAAGTAGCATTTCCTAATCTTCTTCCTAAAGTAGCTGCGTCGTAACGCTTTCCACCAATAATTTGAGAATCAAAAATTTCAACTAGAGAAGCTGCTAGATTAGGGTGTTTTGAGACATCAAGTAAAACTTTCTCATCATCATTAACCCAGTCTAGATTCCTCCACACTTCACATCCGTAAACTTTTTTAGGCCTTTTATCTTTTGGAAGCAAACGAATAGCTTTTATAGTTTTTAATACTACGCCAACATGAGTATCATGTTTATCTGCGATATTATGGGTATATAACACTTCAGGTTGAGCTAATTCAATCAACTCAGCTAATTCTTTTACAATTAATTTATTCTCTTTTGATTTTACATCACTACTAGGATAATTTAATAAAGCTAAAGCTCCGTACTCACCCATAACAGCGGCTTTTATTTGTTCTTTTCTTCTAACTTTAATCATATCTTCATTAGTGTAATCTTTATAAATATTTTCTCTAGCACTACCACTTCCGTTAGTTACGATAACACCCATGAAATGCTTATCTTTTTTTTGGAAACAAGCTTCTATTCCGTGATAAGCCATTATTTCTAAATCATCTTGGTGAGCTCCTATTGCCATATGGGTCGTTCTTTTAATCGCAGATTTTTCTTCTAAGCCATCAGGTATAAATATTTCTGCTTTTTTTTCTTGATTCATATAATCTTCCCTCTTTCTTTATTTCACTAAATTCTGGGTAGACTAGCAGCCGCTATACTCTGACCGACTCTTCTACTCTTTTCATCAGGTAATGTAATATTTATTTTTTCATACAGCTCTTTAAATTCATTTTTTAATATATTTTTACAAGCTTCTAAAATTTTTTCTCCACCTATACCACTAGTTACTCTTCCAAGTATTAAAACATTTAAAATATCATAGAAACGTGAGTAATAAGCTAATTCATATCCTAAATATACTCCTATAGTTGTGAATATTTTTAATGCTTTAGGATTTTTTTGTTTGGCTAAAGCTTGAACTTCTTTTAGCTTTTTAGCAGGAGAAAACGATTCATCTAAAGTAATATTAGCTGTTTTAGCTAATTTTATTACTGCATCTTGGGAAAAATATGTTGATCCTACACCAAAATCATTACTCCATTCATCAACCATTGAATTAAGGTTATAATCTACTGGGACAAAACTAAGTTCATTTAACCAACCAGTTATATTGCCAAATTTATCTACATAACCAGCTGCTTCGCTAGTGCCCATTGCAATTCCTAAAACTTGATTCGATTCTAAGCTCATAGCTCCAGCTAAAGCAGTTACATCCCCATCATTAGCTACTTCTAAAGGTATATCGCCAAATTCTTTTTTTATTTTGAAATACATATCTCTAACTTCTTTATCAAAAAGTTCTTGAGGAACTTTTCTGAACAAGGAAGCTACAGCTATTCTATTATCAATAAAAATACCAGCACTACTAACACCTATTGCATCAACCCTAGGCATTTTTGAAGCAGCTCTTTTTAATGAATCCATAATACCATCATAATGATATTTAGGATCTGATTTTTCTTTTGGAAACCATACGACTTCTTCACTAAATATGGATTTACCATCAACTACAGCCGATACCTTTCTATCACTACCACCAGCATCAAAACCAATTCTATAGCCATCTAAATGCCTTCCTACAGGATGTGATATTTCATGGTTTTCAGGAACTTCATCAAAATCGACAATTTCTACTTCAAATGGACGTTCATAAACTTTACTCATAAAATCTTGATCAAAGTTTCTTAAACCTCCTACTGAATAAGCTTTTTTTATTCTTTCGCCTAAAGATTGATCTCCACCTACATAAATCTTATATCCACCTTTAAGCCACAATAAAGTTTTTATTAAACGTTCAACATAAATAAAATTAGCTTCATCTTGGCTTAATTTATAATTAAATATATAACAATTATACGTTGATATTTGATTATTAGGCCTTTCTAAAGCAATTTTAATTTTCACTGGATTTTCACTGTTTTTTACTGCTTCTTCAAATTTTAAATTATTTAAAATAATCGGTCTGAATTCTAAATCTAAATCCAGTTTTAAATTTGATTTCACATCAAATT
>CAZSZZ010000008.1:19161-21430 GCA_964611005.1 uncultured Candidatus Izemoplasmatales bacterium
GAAAGGTTTCATCTTAATCTCCCTATGTAAATTACATTTCAAGTTTTTACTAATAGTATTATATCACTTATAAAATAAAACGATTGAATCGTTTTCTAATTTATCGCAAACAGACAATTTTTTTCAGTGATTAAAAAAACACTGTTAAAAGTCTAATAAAGTCTTATTGCCTTTTAAATTCTTTAGTTCTATAATATCTTGAGAAACCTCAAGAGTTCCCATGTATAAACCATTTTTATCTCTAATTGCATAATAATTTATGTACAAAAAAGAATTCTTATAATGAATCCAAAAAGAAGCTTTGTCTCTTTCATTGTTTTTAAATGCATTAACTATTTTTTCTACTGTTTTTACACTTTTTTGCGGATGACAGTTAAAAACGGATCTTCCTATAATACTAGGGTTTCTTGGAAAATGTCTTGATGGTCTATTATTAAAATATACTACTTTATCAAATCTATCTACATAGGTGATATCGAGAGGTAAATATTCTAATAATAAATCCAGTTGTTCTAAAGAAAGATTTCCTGTGCTTGTATGAATAAATCCGTCTTTAAAATAAGTTTCTTTATTTGAATTTGTCTTTAAAAGCATTGGATTATCAATAAAGACAAATCCATATTCTAAACATTCTATATACATTTCATCTTTAATCTTTTTATTTAATAATTTATCGGCTACTGGTAAAAGTATCAAAGATTCTTTTTGATTAATTCCCATGATAAGAAAATAATATTTTCCAATTAAAATAAAAAGATTTTTAGAATCAATTTTATCTTTTTTTAATTCCTTTAAAATATCTTTTAATAGAGTTCTAGCTTCATCATTTAATTCCCATAAAACCTTAAGAGGTTTGGTTGAAGGCAATAAATCTTCTATTTTAGGATATAAAATATATTCTTTTTTTAAGAATTTTCTTTCAAATTCAAGGCATTTTTCAAAACTATGGATGAGTTCTTTCTTATATATTGATAAATCTTTAACCTTGAAATATTTTTTCATATCTATTAAATATTCTTCAATTTTCCTATTTTCTTTAATAAAATAATCAAACAAGTATGAATCATATTTTTTTGGCATTTTTGATTCTAAGGCTTCATGAAAAACATTAACAAATTTATTAGCACTTTGTAAAACATCTTCTATTGTATACGAGCTATTTTCCTTATACATCTCAAAATAAAATAAATTAATAGCTTCAACTTGATCTATTACTTCTTTGTATTTTTCATATATTGCTTTTTTCTTATATGTATCTTTTTCTTCTAATAGCTCTTTCATAAAAGTATTTATTTTATTTATCTTTGTTGAATCATTTTTAATAACTTCCATTATTTATCTCCTTTTTTTATCAATTCAATTGTATATTTATCATAATTTATTAATTTATCTCTTTTCATCTTTTGAAGTTCTCTAGATAAACTTGTTCTTTCAACCCCGAATATTCTTGCGAGATTTGTTTTAGTTGTGTGAAATTTAATTCTTCGCGTATTTTGAATTTTAGATTGATGAGTTATATATTCTATTATTTTTTTTCTTAATGGTACTCTAAAACCAGCCTTCATTAGCGAACCTAGTTTTTTTGAATTATCGCTTAACATATTGATAAATACCCATCTAAATTCATGATTATTATCAATTAATTTACTTATTACATCCTTATTCAATCTAATAACTAAGGTATCTTCTGAAGCTATTCCATTCATCAAATGAATTGGTTCAGAAGAAAAAATGATATTTAGTCCAATAAAACTTTCCTTACCATAACTAGTTATTATCTTTGAATAACCGTCTTCATTAATGTGTTCAATATTAATATTGCCTTCAATAACAATTTCTAAATTTTCACATACATCTTCTTCTAAATGAATAATTTTACCTTTAGGATAATTTATAATCTGAGCTAATTTATCGATAAATGATAATTCATCTTCATCTAAATCTTTAAATAATTTGTAAGATTTATAATTAATTTTCATAATACCTCCAGCATGTTACTTCGGTAACAGTATATCATAATTTTATTGAGTAAAATACTAATGTCGTGAAATTTTTACTAAAAGGAGATTTTAAAATGATTATCATACCGTTTATCTTATTGTTAGTGTTAGCTGCTTTATATGCGAATTCTTTTATTAAAAAACATAATATCTTTATTTTTATTGTATTTTTACTATTATCAATTGTTTCATTTATTTTTATTAATGTGCCTATATTTACACCTATCAAACAAGGATTTTTAGGTTTAAGTTTTATAAATATTGTTATA
>CAZSZZ010000009.1:0-4673 GCA_964611005.1 uncultured Candidatus Izemoplasmatales bacterium
ATATATATCAAATTTAATATTTTAACTAATTATGTATAAATTATAGTAAAAGTTAATCTTAATTAAGTTGACATAAAATAATTATTATAATACAATAAAGACTGCAAAGGAGAATAATAATGTCAAGACCTGCAAAACCTAGAAATATATGCAAACTGCCTAAATATTCAGTGTATGGACCAAAAGGCGAACGCATGAATAAATTAAAGGAAATCGGACTTACAATAGATGAATTAGAAACTATTCGTTTGCTTGATTATTTAGGATATAATCAAGTCGAAGCAGCTATGCAGATGAAAGTTGCCAGAACAACAGTACAACGAATATATAATATTGCAAGAAAAAAAGTAGCCCAATCCTTAATTGAAGGTGCAGTTCTTATAATTGAAGGCGGAGAAATTGTTCTTTGTAATGATGATTGTGAACAATGCATGGGACATAGAAGGTTTAGGAATCGTATAAAATAAAATAATTTAATAGGAGGAAAAAAAATGAGAGTTGCTTTTGCGGTAAATAATAATATGATTACAGAGCATTTTGGTTATTGTGAATATTTTGTTGTATATGATATATCGAATAATGAGAGTTTGGGATCTGAAATCATTAAAAACCCACCTCATCAAAAAGGATTATTGCCTAGGTTTTTAAAAGAAAGAAATATTGATGTTATTGTTGCAGGAAACATGGGACAAATGGCGGTTGATAATTTAAAAGCTAATAACATTGAATACTATTTAGGAGTTAGTGGTGAATTGGTTGATGTATTAAATCTATACCTTGATGGTAAATTAAAATCAAATGGAGTAATTTGTAATCAACATATGCACCACGGAGAAGGACACCAACACTAATTGATATATTTTTAAAAAAGGAAAACTATACTTCTAAACTAGATACTATATAAAAAAGATCTTTTATAAATTAATGATTATAAATAAATGATTATAATAGTATGGACTTTAGAAGTATTTTTGTATATATAAAACAGATTTGATAAATATAATATCAAAGTTATAATTATATTTAACAAAAACTCTAAGAGGAAGTGATAATTATGATTAGGCAGTATTTAGAAAAAGATGGAAAACTAGAAAAACAGATAATTCAAAAAGATGATACTAAAAAACTAGTTAAGGGATCTTGGATAGAAATAACTGCACCATCAAAAGAAGAAATAGAGTGGTTTAAATCGAAATTAAATGTTCCTACAGAGTTTATAATCAGCGCTTTAGATGAGGAAGAAACAGCTCATATCGATGCTGAAGATAATGCGAAATTAATAGTTTTAGATGTCCCTCTTTATGATCCAATAAAAAATAGTAAAAATTCATATACAACTACACCATTTGCGATTATACATACTGATGAACACCTAATTACAGTAAGTGACCAAGAAACGGATTTAGTTAAAGATTTATTGCAAAAAAATAAGAAAATCGAACCTCATAAAAGAGTTCGAATGACCTTATTATTCTTATATCGTTTAGCGATGATTTATGTTACATATTTGAAAAAAATAGATAATCAAACCAAAGAAGTTGAAAAAGAATTACATCATTCAATGAGAAACAAAGAATTATTTGATTTAATGGAATTAAATAAATCATTGGTATATTTTTCAACCGCTTTAAATGCAAATAAAGTTGTTTTAAATAAACTAACAAGAAGTGCAGAATTCAAAAAATACGAAGATGACTTTGATTTACTAGAAGACACTGAAATTGAAGTAAATCAAGCAATTGAAATGTGCTCTGTTTACAGAGATATCTTAGCTGGTATGATGGATGCCTTCGCATCAATTATCTCAAATAACTTAAATATTGTGATGAAAGCTTTAGCTGTTATTACTATTGTTTTAGCTATCCCTACCTTAGTCGCATCATTTTATGGAATGAATTTTGATAATATTCCATTATCAGGTTCGAATATGGGATTTTATAATGTAGTTATCGGAAGTTTTTTATTATCCGCAATTGGAGGATTAATACTATATAGATATACTAATAGGATTAAATAGTAATACTAACAATGATATTAAATAAAAAACTTGTCTCTTATAATTAGAAACAAGTTTTTTTATAAAATTAATTTAATGTAATATCTATTACAACGGGATTATGATCACTGTATTTAAAATCTTTATCTAATGTATGAATACTTTGAATTGTTATATTCTGCGATACAATAAATCCATCAATAACATAATATTGATTATTATTTTCATTTTCTGTGTCATATGGATGATTTAATAATCTACAAGTTGGATTAGTAGTATCAACTCCAAATTGATAGTGGTTATCAATAAACCAATCGGCGTCAATTGGAGGAGCTGTCCATATTGTATCTTCCTTTAACTCATAGAGATAATCATAAGTATATGAATCAGTTGAAGAATCATAAGTTATATCTACAGCTCCAGGTAATGTTTGATTAAAATCACCACCGACAATAACATAATTACCTGCATCAGTTTCAGTTTGGACAACTTCTTGTAAAGCTTGAGTTTGTAATTCTCTTAAAGAACCATCATCATAAGCGGACATATGAACATTAATAACAATTAACTCTTTATCACTAGAAGCTATTGGGAATCGAGAAATTAATATCGCACGCTTTAATTGAGCTAAGCGAATAGGCCAAGAGAAACTTCCTGGTAATTGTTCGCGAATAGGATTTTCACTATATAAATCTGTATAAGTTACTATACCAGAGTTAACCTTACCCATCATTTGGCTTGGATTAAAAGGAAACGGAACGAAAATACATCTATAATTATAAGCTAAAACAGAAGAAGTTCCTAAAATATTTTGATAGTATTCATATTGGTTTGTTTGATATGAACGGCTTGAATCGGTATCAACTTCCTGTAATAGATAGATATCCGCATTTTCACTTTCAAGAATGCCTGCGATACCACTCATATTCGCCTCTACTTCATTTAAAGAATCCATTCTACCTTTACTACCACCATCCATAACAAAGTCTTCTGTTTGACTTAAAGAAGCATATCCAGTATTGAAAGTTAGAATCTTCAAAGTTGAATCTAAACTCACATAATTTTCTGTAGAATCAGAAACGGGATGTTCAATTTGTAATTCAGTAATATCAGCTGGACGATATTCAAATATCTGTAATAATAAAATAAATGCTAATATGAAACCAATAAATAAAGAAAGTAAAACTAATATAATTTTAAATAATCTTTTCATAACAACCACCTTTTATTAATATTATACATAAAAACAATTAAATAGCTCAATATATTTTAAAATTTAATCATATATATTATAATATCATAAGGAAGTGATAAGGTGAATAAAAGAATAATAATAAAAGAATTTAAAATGAATTCTTTAAATAACAGGAAAAAGAAAGTAAGAATTATCTTACCAAAGAATTATTTTTTAACCAAGGATAAATATCCTGTTTTATACATGCATGATGGGCAAAATTTAGTGAATAAATCTGACTATAGCAATTATTCATGGGAAGTATTAAAAACAATGGATGATTTAGGAGAAATGATTATTGTAGGTATGGATTCACATCCAACAAAAAGAATTCAAGAGTATTCACCTGCATTAGCTAAAAATGTTATAAATTATATTAATAAAAAAGTTGGAGTTCCAAAATCAGAAATTAAACCTGAAGCAGATGAATATGGTTTATTTATAATAAATCAAGTAAAACCTTATATTGATAGTAATTTTAGGTCTTATAAAGATAGAAATCATACTTTTATAGCTGGAAGTTCATGTGGTGGAATTATTTCTATTTATCTAGGATTAAAATATCAAAATGTATTCTCTATTATAGGAGCTTTTTCACCCGCTCTTTGGTTTGTAAGAAAACCATTTTTTGATTTAATTGAATCTATTAATATCAATGAAAATATAATAATATATCACGATATGGGCACGAAAGAAAATGGTAAATTTAGCAGCTTATATATCAAATATCAAAAAAAGTTTGATGAATTAATTAGAAAAAAAATACCATCGGATAATGTTGTTATGTTAATAGACAAAGGAGCTAAACATAATGAATTTTATTGGGCAAAACGTTTTCATGGGTTTTATTCACTGTGTTTAGAAAATATAAAAGAATAAATCTTGACTTTATCAATCATGGGAGTATAATGAAAAAGGCGAAAAAGAGGTAGATAATATGAAACTAGTAGTATATGTAATGAATAGAACTGAATATCTCGATGAATTTTTACATGAATTAAAAGAAAAAAATATTAATGGCGCAACCATTTTGAATTCAACTGGTATGGTAGGCAGATTAATTCAAAATGATGATATGGAATTCATCGGATCATTAAAAGCTCTATTTGAAAATCCAAGAAAAGAATCACGAGTTATCCTTATGGCAGTCGATGATGAATTAGTGAAAACTATTTTTCAAATAATCGATGAAGTATGTGGTTGGTTAGATAAACTTAATTCTGGTATAGCTTTTACATTATCCATAGATGATATTAAAGGGAAAATAATCTAGTTATGGAATTTAGTGTTTTACTATATACTGGAATAATTATCGCCACAGGACTTTTGTTCGGTAAATTTGCTAAATACTTAAAACTGCCTAATGTTACAGGATATTTACTTGGTGGTGTAATAATAGGACCATCAGTATTAAATATTGTAAAATCAGATGCAATACCAGGA
>CAZSZZ010000009.1:4683-20899 GCA_964611005.1 uncultured Candidatus Izemoplasmatales bacterium
CTAGAACTAGTATCGGTTGTAGCACTTGGATTTATAGCTTTTACAATTGGTAATGAACTGAAGTTTGACTACTTTAAAAAAGTAGGGACAAAACCTGTTGTAATAGCTATATTTGAAGCATCATTTGGAGTTTTATTTGTGTTTGGAGCTTTAATTGGTTTTTTTACGATTACAGGTCATTTAACTAATGAGAATTTAAGATTTTCATTAATACTTGCATCAATCGCCGCAGCTACAGCTCCAGCATCTACTTTAATGGTAATCCGTCAATACAAAGCTAAAGGGAAATTGACCGAAACATTGATTAGCGTTGTTGCTATAGATGATTCAGTTGCGGTAATATTATTTGGGATTTGTATTGCAATTGCTAATGCATTAACACCCGGAGTACACGATACAGTATTAATGCAAGTAATACATCCTATTATTGAAATAGTTACTTCAATATTTGTTGGAGGATTAATGGGAATTATACTTGTTTTAGCTACTAAATGGTTCACTGGTAGAGGAAACCGTATCAGCTTGGTTGTTATGTCAGTATTTATCACAATTTTTGTTTCAAATAAGCTTGGAGGATCATATATTTTAGGAAGTATGACTCTTGGAATGATATTTACAAATTATTCTGAATATGATGAAAAGGTAAATGGATTAATCTATTTCTTTACTCCACCTATATATATTATGTTCTTTGTATTAAGCGGTATAGAACTACAGTTATCCGTTCTAACAACAGTCGGGATATTTGGGGTTATTTATATGATATTTCGTTTCTTAGGTAAGTATATAGGGGCTTCTTTAGGAGCTATAGTTACTAAGATGGAATCCAATGTTAAAAAATATTTAGGTTATTCTCTTATACCTCAAGCAGGAGTTGCGATTGGTCTTAGTTTAGTTGCGACTCATATGTTGCCTGAAGTATTAGGCTCTCAAGTAAAAGCTATTATTCTAGCATCTTCTGTGATTTACGGGTTAATTGGCCCTGTAGTTACTAAATTTACCTTGATAAAAGCAGGAGAAATAAAAATACAAGGTTAAAGAAGTTGAATTCAACTTCTTTTTGTTTAAAAAAAAATTATTTATGATACAATTTATATAAAGGAAATGATATAATGCATTATATTAAAATAGGTAAAATAGTCAATACTAGAGGGATTAAAGGTGAATTAAAAATTCACTCTTTAACAGATTTTCAAAACAATCGCTATAAAAAAGGAAATACAATATATATAAACTATCAAAATACATATATTCCATTTAAAGTGAAATCGTATAAGAGACTAAAAAATATGGACTATATAGTATTAGATGGATTTGAAGATATTAATAAGGTTGAAATATATAAGAATTCAGAAATTTTTGTTTTATCTGAAGATGAAATTAGCTTAACTGAAGATGAATATCATATTTCAGAGATAATTGGCTTAAAAGTATATCAAAAAGATGAAATTATTGGTGAAATAAGGGATGTTTTATCTTACCCTCAAGGAGATTATCTTAAGATTTTACTAAATAATAAAAAAACATCTTTAATTCCATTTAGAAATGAATTTGTTATGGAAGTAAATTTAAAACAAGGTTTTGTTAGGATAATCGAAATGGAGGGATTATTATGAAAATAACAATTTTGACTTTATTTCCAGAGATGTTTTCTCCTATATTAAATGAATCAATTTTGAAACGAGCACAGAAAAATAATTTTTTAGAAATAAAATTAATTAATTTTCGTGATTTTTCTACAAACAAACATAAAAGAGTAGATGATACTCCCTATGGTGGAGGAGCTGGTATGGTTTTATCAGTTGAACCACTTTATCATGCACTTACAAGCGTTGATGGTTATCAAGAGGCTTTAAAAATTCTATTAACACCTCAAGGAAAAACATATAATCAAGAGCTAACTAAAGAATTAATTGAATATAAACATATCATTTTAATCTGTGGTCATTATGAAGGATTTGATGAACGCATAAGAAATTATATAGACTTAGAAATATCTATTGGAGATTATGTATTAACTGGAGGAGAAATAGCAGCTATGGCAGTTATTGATTCTGTAGCTCGTTTAATTCCTGGAGTATTAGGTTCAAGAGAATCATATAAAAATGATTCTTTTTATGATAATTCTCTAGACTATCCTCAATACACAAAACCACGCGAATTTAATGGGCTAAAAGTACCTGATATTTTACTAAGCGGTAACCATTCTAAAATTGCTAAATGGCGTGAAAAAATGAAAGAAAAAAGAACAAAAGAAAGGCGTCCTGATTTAGTAAAAAATAGCGAAAAAAAATAATTGATTTTATCTATCTACTATGATATAATACATAACGCTGAAAAGAATTTATCTATACTATGTTCCGCTGAAACTCCAAGAACATAGATTTCAAAAAAGGAGTTGACCAAAATGTCGCAGCAATTACTTAAAGAAGTTTCTCAAGAATATATGAGAAAAGACATTCCAGAATTTCGTCCCGGAGATACTTTACAAGTTCACATTAAAATCAAAGAGGGTAACCGTGAACGTATCCAAATCTTTGAAGGCCTTTGTATTAAAAGACAAAACGGTGGTGTAGGAGAAACTTATACTGTAAGAAAAATATCTTATGGTGTAGGAGTTGAAAAAACATTTTTATTGCATTCACCAATGATTGACAAAATTGTTGTAAAACGCAGAGGAAAAGTAAGAAGAGCTCACTTGGGCTATATTCGTGGATTATCTGCTAAAGCATCAAGAATTAAAGAAAGACGATAAGATTACTTTTAAAAAAGTCTCTAGGCTATTTCGCTTAGAGGCTTTTTGTTTCTTAAAACATATGCTATAATGTGACCGACTTCAACGTTTTATTGGCTCTAATATAGATAACTATCAATAAAATAAAACCGATGAAAGCATTGTAAAATAATGTAATTTTATTGCATGTATCCGTTTTTAATGATAAAATATATATAAATTATCATATGTAAAGGAGTTTGATTCTATGAGTAAAGCTACAATATATAATGTCGCCTTGAAAGCGGGAGTATCACTAGCTACTGTTTCAAGAACATTGAATAATCCAGAAAAAGTAAAAAAAGAAACGAGAGATCGTGTTCTTGAAGTAATAAAAGAATTGGGATATAAACCTAATGCTTTTGCTAAAGGATTGGCCAGTAGAAGATCAACAGCTGTCGCGGTTATTGTTCCGGATATGTCACGATCATCTGTCGCAGAAATGTTAAATGGTGTTGCAGTTGAAGCTCACAAATATCATTATTCTTTAATCGTTTATGTTTTAAAAGATGAAAACAGAGATGAAACAGAAATGTTAAAGGATGTTGTTGCTTCACAAGCAGATGGTATTTTATATATGAATGATGAAATCAATGAAGAACAATATACAATGCTAAATACAATCCAAGAAGAATATAAAGTTCCAATTGTTTTAGCTAACACATTATATCCATATGATAATAAATTAGTTACAGTATGTATCGATTATTTTAAAGCCGGTTATGAAGCAACGAATCGTTTAATCAAAGCCGGAAGAAAAAATATTTATATTTTAACTACAGCTAGAAAATATATGGTAAATGACTTAAAAGAAGCTGGATATGTTAAGGCTATAAAAGAAGCTGGTTTAGAAATAAATATACTTAGAACTAGTGGAGATATATCTGTTAATACAGTTCATTTTAATGAATTGTTTAAAGACTCTGGTAAAAAAATAGATGGAGTTATTGCGGTTCGTGATTCTATTGCAGTATCTTTTATTAATACAATGATTGAAAAAGGTAAAAAGATACCGAAAGATATTTCTGTATATGGATTCCAAAACACAAAATACGCTTCATTAAGCCGTCCTAAACTATCTTGTGTTGATATTCCTATCCTAGAAATAGGAGCTAAAGCAATGGCTTTATTGAAAAAAGAAATAGATGGAGATTATGTTGAACAAAAATTTAACGTATTACATCACAATATAATTGAAAGAGAAACTACTAAGTAAAAGTTTTTATAGTAAAAATATATTTACTAGCAAAAAGAGATCTAGTGGTTGGTGTAAACTAGAAGAAAATATATTTTGAAATACATTGATTGTTTTGCCTATGGGGCACGGTAAATCCGTTATCTTTTGAGTGCACTATGTGAATTAAGGTGGTACCGCGGTTAATGATAATCGTCCTTTGTAAAGGGCGATTTTTCTAATGTTGTGGATTAAAAATACACAAAAAAAGAGATTTTATGGAGGTTTAAAATGACATTATTTGAAGAACTTAAATGGAGAGGACTATTATATCAAGTTACAGATGAAGAATTAGAAGAAAAACTTAATAATGGAAAAATAACATTTTATTTAGGGGCTGATCCAACAGCAGATAGCTTACATGTTGGACATCTTTTAGCCTATCTTGTTGCAAAAAGATTAATGGATTATGGACATCAACCTATTTTGGTTATCGGTGGTGGAACAGGACTTGTTGGAGATCCAAGCTTTAAAAAGTCTGAGCGCAAATTACTAACAATAGAAGAATCATTAAAAAACGCTGAAGCAATAGCCAAACAAGTTAAAAATATTTTACCAAATGCAAAAATTGTAAATAACTATACCTGGATTTCAAGTTTAAATTCCATTGAATTTTTACGTGATATAGGGAAACATTTTAATGTAACATATATGATGAATAAAGATTCTGTTAAATCTAGAATTGAAAATGGAATTTCATTTACTGAATTTGCTTATCAAATCTTGCAAGCTTGGGATTTTGAATATCTATATAAAAATATGAACTGTCAGCTTCAAATAGGAGGACAAGATCAATGGGGGAATATTACAGCTGGTCTTGAATTAATTCGAAAAATTCACACAGTAAATGCTAAAGCATATGGTTTTACTTTTCCGCTTGTAACTAAATCTGATGGAACTAAATTTGGTAAAACAGAAACAGGAACTTTATGGTTAGATAAGGATAAAACATCACCTTATGAATTTTATCAATATTGGATTAATATAGCTGATGAAGATGTTTTGATGAGATTAAAACAGTTTACTAGTTTAACTAAAGAAGAAATTGATAGTTTAGAAATAGAAATTAAAAATCATCCTGAAAAGCGTTTAGCGCAAAAAAAACTAGCAGAAGAATTAACTACTTTAGTTCATGGAGAATTAGAATTAAAGAAAGCTATCCATGTATCTAATGCTTTATTCAGTGGCGATATTTTAGATTTAGATGCGAGTGAAATCGAAATGGGATTCGGTCATTTAGAATCAATTGATATAAGTGAAGAAATACTACTTGTCGATGCTTTAATAAATCTTAATTTAGTTAAATCTAAACGAGAAGCGCGAGAAATGATTAAGAATAATGCAGTTTCAGCAAATGGATTAAAGATTAATGATTTAAATTTCATCATTAAAAAAGAAAATGCTTTTGGTAAGAAATATACAATTATTAGAAAAGGAAAAAAACGTTATGCTATGATTAAACATAAATAAAAAGCTACGATTAATTTCGTAGTTTTTTAAATTAAAATATAATGTTTTAGTCTCTTTGTAAATATTTTTTTTGGTAAATTATTCTTAATGAATTCAAAACACAAATAATAGCTACACCAACATCCGCAAATATAGATAACCACATCCACATAAAACCAACAGTTGACATTATTAAGAATAAGATCTTAATTGTTAAAGAAAAAGCAATGTTTTGAGCTGAAATCTGTCTTGTTTTTTTAGCTATTACCATACCTTTTTTTAATAATCTTATATCATTATTCATAATAATAACATCAGATACTTCAATAGCTAAATCTGTAGCAGATCCTAGTGAAACTCCAATATCCGCATTTTTCAATAATGGAGCGTCGTTTATTCCATCTCCAATAAACATTGAAATAGAATTAGACTTAATTTCATTGAATTTTTCAAGCTTTTGTTCAGGCAGAAGTTCTGCGTAATATTCAATACCACCGAGTTGCATTGCCACATCTCTTGCGGAGATTTCATTATCACCGGTTAACATGACAGTATCATAGTGTTTTGTGAAGTCTCTAATTGTTTCCATTGAAGTTTCTTTTAATTCATCTTTAATAAGAATATAACCAATAAATTGATTATCTAAAGAAACAAATGTATAAGAACCCACTTCAATCTTGTCAATATTAACTTCAATATTATTTTTTTCTAAAAAAGATTTACTTCCAGCAAGCAATAATTTTTTATTTATAGTTCCTGAAATACCATATCCAGGAATTTCTTTAATGTTTTTAACTGTATAAAGAGGTCCTTCGTTATATTTAACAATCGCTTTAGCAATAGGATGATTTGAAAAGCGTTCAATAGAAGCAGCTAACCTTAAGGCTTCAGGATTAGAAACACTCTTAACAAAAAATTCCCCATAGGTTAAAGTTCCTGTCTTATCTAAAGCTATAGTTTTAGTTTCAGTAATTAAATGTAAATAAGTTGAACCTTTAAATAAGATACCATTTTTAGCAGATGTACCAATTCCTGCATAATAAGCAAGTGGGACTGATAATACCAATGAACATGGACAGGAAATAACTAAAAATATAGCGGCTCTATATATATAACCATCACTGGTTGTTACATTTGAAATATCAAATATAACACCGTAAAGAACTAATAATAAAGCAAGCCCCACAACAATCGGAGTATAGATTTTAGCAAACTTAGTAATAAACATCTCTCTCTTAGATTTTGAATTTGTGGAATTCTCAATCAAATCAATAATCTTAGATAGAGTAGAATTTTCATATGCTCTTGTAACTTCGATGTGAATAACATCACCCACATTTATATTACCACTTAACACCTCATCACCAACATCAACGGTTTTAAGTTTAGCTTCGCCAGTTAATTCTGAAGTATTTAAAGAAGTAGATCCCGTAATTACTTTTCCATCTAGAGGAATACGATCACCATGTTTAACAACGATAACATCACCGATTTTTACCTGTGAAGGGTCTTTTACTATGACTTTATTACCTCCTATTAAAACATTAGCGTATTCTACTTTTAAATTTACTAATGAAGAAATTTCATCTTTAGAATGAGCTACAGCTCTATTTTGTAAATACTCTCCAACTGAATATAAAATAACAACCGCTACACTTTCTTCGTATTTGCCTATAAACATAGCCGCAAAAGTAGCGATAATCATCAATGTGTTTTCATTAAATATGTCAAATTTATGAATACCTTTGATTTGTTGAGTAAGCAATTTTGAAATGAGAAGTAAATAACCTCCCCAATAAAATATAATCTTAAGAGTATTATTTAATGGAGTTAAATTAGTCCCGAATATTTGATTGATAATAGGAAAGATTCTAAAGCCAAAAAAAGTTATTGTAATTAATAACATTCCCACTAAAACTATTTTATATTCGTGAAAAAAATTGATTTTTTTAACAGTAACCTTATCCTCATAATAATGAGTGATAATGTTATTTTCTAATATATCAACTATTTCCTTTATTTCCTTTAAAGCAACATTTTCATCATAATCTTTTTTAAAATCCACAAGCAATATTTGCTTAGCATAATTAAAAGAAGCGCTGTTTACATAAGGTAAACGACTAGTTCTACGCTCTACTTTTGAGATACAATTAGAACATGTTAAGTTTTCCATTGCGATTTTTCTAACCATAATAATACCTACTTTTAAAATTAATTGTGCTATTAATATATTATACTTTAATTTGATTGATTGTCAAATTATAGAGTTTTAAAACAGCGAATTAAAATTGTTTAAAAAAAAACAATAATTATGATAGAATATTAGTAAAGGAAAGTGATATAAATGAATTGGTTAGAAATTGCAAAAGACTATGAAGAAGAATTTATTATAAATGTTTCAGAATTATTAAGAATCCCTACATTATTAACAGAGTATAATCCTGATAATTTAGAAGCTCCATTTGGGAAAGATATTCGAGAGGCATTGGATTTTATGTTAAAACTTGGTGAAGAATCAGGGTTTAAAATAAAAAATGTAGATAATTATGCTGGACATATTGAATATGGCGAGGGAGAAAAAATATTAGGTATTTTAGGTCATCTAGATGTAGTTCCTACTGGAGGCAAGTGGGATAACCCACCATTTTCAGCTACATTAAAAGATGGGTATATCTATTCAAGAGGCGCTATGGACGATAAAGGCCCTACAGTTGCGGCTTTTATTGCGCTTAAAATGATAAAAGACCAAGGTATTAAATTAAATAAAAGAGTTCGTTTAATCCTTGGGTGTGATGAAGAAACAGGTATGAGAGGATTACTGCATTATTTAGAAAAAGAAAAAATGCCAGATATAGGATTCGCTCCTGACGCTGATTTTCCTTTAATATATGCTGAAAAAGGTATCTATACATATAATTTTATTGGTGAACAAAAATCTGATTTAATCAAATCAATGTATGCAGGAGAACGCTATAATGTAGTTCCTGATGAATGCCAAGCTGAATTAAACATAGATTTGGAAAAAGAATTTAAAGAATATCTTTTGAAAAACAATTATTTAGGTAAAGTAGAAGATAATAAATATACTATTTTTGGTAGAAACGCTCACGCAGCTACCCCACAAGCAGGAGTAAATGCAATTAGTTTGATGGTTGGATTTTTAAAAAATCATACAGAAGTTCCTTTTATTCGTATGTTAGATAAATATCTTACATTTGATCATTACGGAAATAAATTAGGGTTAAGTTGTTATGATAAAGAAATGAAAGAATTGACAAACAATATTGGCTTTATTAAATACGATGGATTAAAAGTAGATATTGGATGTAATATTCGTTATCCAAGAAACTATGATTTTATTTCTGGTGAAATAAAAATGAAAGAAGCAGCTAAAGAATATGACTTGGAATATAAATTAGATGCTAATAGCATTCCTCATTATGTATCTCCAAAAGAACCTTTAATTAAAGAGTTACATAGTGCATATAAAAAATATACTAACGATGAATCATCTGAAATTATGTCAATTGGTGGAGGAACATATGCAAGACAACTTAAAAAAGCTGTAGCTTTTGGGCCTATTTTCCCTGGAGATGAAGAATTAGCGCACCAACCAAATGAAAGATTAAATATCAAAAAAATGTTGGTTGCTATTGCGATATATGCAGAAAGCATTGAACGCTTAGCTGGAGAATAATATGCGTCTTCGCAATGTTAGATATGCCAAAGAAACAATCAAAAAATATAATGATGTAGTAATTGATAGCTCAGAGATTCATAAGGGGAAATGGAACAAAATATTTCAAAACACTAACCCTATTTATTTAGAAATAGGCTGTGGAAAAGGCAAGTTCATATATGAATCAGCTTTAAAATATCCAAATATTAATTTTATAGGAATTGAAAAGTTTGACTCGGTAATAATAAGAGCTTTAGAAAAACTTATTTTTAATCCTTTACCTAATGTTAGATTAATAAGAATAGATGCGGAAAAAGTTGATGAAATATTTGATAAGTCTGAAATAGATTTAATATATTTAAATTTTTCTGATCCTTGGCCTAAGAAACGCCAAATAAAAAGAAGATTGACAAGTATTAGGTTCTTAAAGAAATATGAAAATATTCTTAAAGAAAATAGCTGTATTAAAATGAAAACAGATAATTTCAATCTATTTCAATACTCATTAATGCAGTTTAATAATCACAAGAGTTTCTATATAAAAGATATAAATTTAAATTTATATAAAAGTCTTCCTAAAGACAATATTCAAACAGAATTTGAACAACGTTTTGCAGGAAAAGGGAATTTAATTTTCTATTTAAAAGCTATATATAAAGGAGATTTTGATGAAAAAATATTATAAAGATTTGGTTTCAATTCCAGGAGTTTCATCTCATGAAAAATATGTAAGAGCTTATATGAAAAAATATTTAGAACCAAATTCTGAAGAGATTGTTTATGATAATTTAGGATCTATCTTTGGAGGAATTAACTTAGATAAAGATGGACCTACTGTTATGTTAGCTGGACATATGGATGAAGTTGGAGCTATGGTTGAAGAAATTACTAAAAGAGGATTAATAAAAATGATTTCTATAGGGTCAATTAATTCTGTAGTAATGATTTCTCAACATATGGATATTATTTTAGATGATGGAAGTAAAGTTCCTGGTGTAGTTGGAGCTAAGCCACCTCATTTGTTAAGAGATAATGTTTCAAAACAAGTATCTAGCTTTGATGATTTTTTCTTGGATATTGGAGCTGATAATAAGGAACACGCCTGTGAATTAGGAGTGAGAATTGGTCAACAAGTCGTTTTTAGAAATAACTATACTGAATCCGCTGACGGTAAAAAAATATTTTCAAAAGCTTGGGATAATCGCTTTGGTTGTGCAATGGCACTTGATATTCTAGAAACAGTAAATAAAAATGAATTACCATGTAAATTTTATGCTGGAGCTAATGTACAAGAAGAGGTAGGGTTAAGAGGAGCTAAGACTTCATCATTTAAAATAAAACCAGATATATTTATCGCGGTAGATTGTTCGCCTTGTCAAGATACATTTGATGGCAGTGATGTTGGTGGATCATTAGGAAAAGGATTTATGATTCGTTTTTATGATCCAAGAGCTTTGCTGCATCAAGGAATGAAACGCTTTATCGAAGAAACAGCTAAAAAAAATAACATTCCATTTCAATATTATAAATCTCTTGGAGGAACTGACGCAGCTGCTGTGCAGTTATCTCGTGAAGGTGTTATAGTATGTACGATTGGAATGCCCGCAAGATATATTCATTCTACAACTTCTATTATTCATAAAGACGATTATTTAGCTGTAAAAAATATAATACTTGCAATGCTAAAAGAATTAGATTTTAATAAAATAAACGAAATCAAAGAAAATGTTTAACTTTTAAAATAAAACTTATGAGACCACTTAAGTGGCTTGGAAAGGGAAATTTTTATGGCAACTAAAAACACTTTAACAAAACGCGAACGCACTCGCGAAATAACTTTACTTGCAATGTTTATTGCGATTATAGTAATTATGGCATTTGTACCTTGGTTGGGATTTATTCCGGTTTTTGGAGTATCAGCTACTATTATTCATATTCCAGTACTTATCGGAGGAATCTTATTAGGAAGAAAACCAGCTATTATTTTAGCTACTGCTTTTGGTGTAGTTTCACTGATTAGAGGAGCTATGAGCGGGGGATTTGATTTTATTTTCATTTTCCCATGGGTTTCTATCTTACCAAGATTTTTATTTGGACTTGCAATTTATGATGTATATCGATTTTTTTCTAAAATAATCAAACAACGCATTATAGCAATTGCAGTAAGTTTTTTCATATTATCCCTATTGCATTCTATTTTGGTATTGCCAATGATGGTTGCGACATTTCCAATGATTATAAGCAATGCAAATTTCTCTAGTATAGTAGGAGGAGAAGTGCTTACATTAATGCAAGGTACAGATTCTTTAAGTCTAGCTTTAAAATTGATTTGGGGAGTATTAATTACTAATGGAATAATTGAAGCTGCTTTAGCTGCGGTTATTGGTAGTATTGTGGCTGATAGATTGTTTGCTTATCTTAAATTTAATAACAGTAATTCTTTATTAACAGAGTGAGGTATTGATTATGAAAGCAGTTATAGATATTGGAAATACAACTATAGCTATAGGTTTAACAAATGATGGGTTATCTATTGATAAGGTCTATCGCTTAAATACAGAAAAGAATCGTTCCTATGATGAATACAGTGTTTTATTAAAAGAATTCTTACCTCCTTGTGAAGAAGCTATAATCTCTTCAGTAGTACCGGAGTTAAATGAGGTATTTAGAGAGTTTTTCCAACAAAACTGTAATATTATACCTTTGTTTTTAGGTCAAGGATTAAAAACAGGTATCCAAATTATTGTCGATAACCCAAAAGAAGTTGGAGCTGATTTAATAGGAAATTCAGTAGCTGCTAGTAATCTATATGATGAAACCTGTCTAATTATAGATTTAGGTACAGCGACAACTTTTACCTATATAGAAAAAAAGACCTTAAAGGGCGTAATAATATCTACAGGACTTACAACTAGTAAAAATGCTTTGATTAATAAGGCTTCTTTGTTATCACAGATAGAATTATTACCACCTAAAAAAATGTTAGGTACCAATTCAGTTGATGCAGTCAAATCAGGGCTTCTATATGGACATGCATCAATGATAGATGGAATCATTCAAAGAGTTAAAAAACTTTTAAATAAAAAAGACCTAACTGTTATTTTAACTGGAGGTCATGCTAAAGTGATTTATCCTCTTACAACTGAGAAAATGATTTTAGATGATTCTTTGATACTTAAGGGGTTATTAATACTCTTAAATAAGAATCATTAATATTAGATAGAAGGTAAAATGCACAAGGTTTGTGCATTTTTCTTCATGATATGATACAATATATGGTGGTGAATTAATGAAAAAATTATTATTAATAGACGCAAGTAATTTATTATTTAGATCATATTATGCAACAGCTTATACAGGTAATTTAATGCAAAACAAAGATGGATTATATACTAATGGAATCTATGGTTTTGCCTATGCAATGAAAAAATTATTATCTGATGAATTTACTCATGTTTTAGTTGCACTAGATCCGAAAGGGAAAACTCATCGCCATATAGAATATCCTGAATATAAAGGAACGAGAAAGGAAACACCAAAAGAATTAATTATGCAATTTCCTTTGATGGAAGAGTACCTAAATGCCTTAGGAGTATATTATTACCAAAAAGATTTATATGAAGCGGATGATATTATAGGATATGCAGCAGTACATTTTAAAAATGAATTTGATGAAATTACTATCTATAGTAACGACCATGATTTAATGCAATTATTAGATGAAAACATAAATCAAATAGTCTCAAGAAAAGGTTTAAAAGAAATTGAAATATTTACTCCGAAACACTTAAAAGAAAAAATGGGTATTACCCCAAAACAGATAACTGATTATAAAGGTTTAGTAGGTGATGCATCGGATAATATACCTGGAATACCAGGAGTAGGACCTAAAACAGCTTCTAAATTATTAGAAAAATATCATGATTTAGAAAACTTATATGATCATACTTTTGAATTAAAGGGAAAGCTTAAAGAAAGAATCGAAAAAAATAGAGAAATTGCTTTTTTCTCAAAAAAACTAGCCACAATAGTTACTGATTTTAATAATGATATTAAAATAGAAAAAACAAAATATAATGGTTATGATAAAGATAAACTAATTCAATTTTATCAAAAAATGAATTTTCATTCGTTCATTAAAAATCTTGAAGGAAATGCAAAAAAGGATAAAGTTGATTATGTTATAATTAAGAAACCAGAAGAAATAAAAGTGATACTAGACAATCATTGTTTTTTACATTTAGAATTGTTTGGACAAAATTATCATACAGCAAAACCTTTAGGATTCGGACTTATTTTTTCAAAAATACTTTACTTTATCCCTTTTGATATAGCTATTAATAGTGAAAGTTTTATTAATTTTTTAGAATCTGATAAATATAAAAAATCTGTATATGATTTAAAGGCAACCAAAGTAAATCTTCTTTGGAATAATATTAAAATAAGAGGAATAGAATATGACCTGTTATTGGCTGCTTATTTGAAAAATTCAAGTGTAAATCAAAATGAGTTTAGAGAAGTAGTTGAATCCTATGATTACTATGATGTTTCATTTGATGAACAAGTTTATGGAAAAGGAGCTAAATATCATCTACCAGAAAAAGATATATATATTCAACATATTATATCTAAAGTAAACGCAATAGCTAAAACAAAATCAGAAGCTATTAAGATACTTAAAGAGCTTAATCAAGAAAAATTATTATATGATATAGAAATACCTTTAGCTGAAACCCTTTCTGAAATGGAATTTCAAGGTATATGTATTGATAATGCAAGCCTTGAAGAATTTGGGTTAAATTTAAAATCAAAAATCAAAGAATCTGAGGAATTAATATATGCTTTAGCTGGAGAATCATTTAATATTAGTAGTCCTAAGCAATTAGGAGTCATTCTGTTTGAAAAACTTGGGTTGCCAATATATAAAAAAACAAAAACTGGATATTCAACTGATATCAGTGTTTTAACGAAACTTTCAGGATTCAATCCTATTATAGGAGCTATTATTGATTATAGAACCTATACTAAATTATATTCAACATACTATGAAGGCTTTAAACAAGCATTGCTTTTAAAAAATGATAATAAAATTCATACAATGTACCAACAAGCTCTAACAAAAACAGGGAGATTATCTTCGAAAGAACCTAATTTACAAAATATTCCTATTAGAAGTGAAGAAGGAAGATTAATCCGTAAGGTATTTATTTCTAGCAAAGAAAATATATTATTATCATTTGATTATTCACAGATTGAACTTCGTGTTTTAGCTGAGATGGGAGAAGTTAGTAATTTAAAAAAAGCATTTTCGGAAAATAAAGATATTCATGAAGAAACAGCTAAATTAATATTTAAAAAAGCTTTTATTTCAAAAAATGAACGTTCAATAGCTAAGACAATTAATTTCAGTATAATTTATGGTAAAACGCCTTGGGGATTATCTGAAGATTTACATATTTCTTTAAAGAAATCTAAAGAATTTATTGATAATTATTACGTAAATTATCCTGAAATAAAAACATTTATGGAAGAAAAACAAGAATTTGCCAAGAAAAATGGTTATGTTTTAACTAAATTCAATCGTATTATTTATATAAATGAAATCAATTCTCGAAACTATCAGACAAGAGAATTTGGTAAACGCATTTCAATGAACGCTCCTATTCAAGGAACTGCAGCTGATATTTTAAAAATAGCGATGGTAAAAATAGCTAGAACATTTAAAGAAAAACATTTAAAATCAAAAATGATTTTACAAATTCATGATGAAATTGTTCTAGATGTATCTTTAGATGAAGAAAAAGAAGTAACTAAAATAGTAAAAGAAATCATGGAAAATTCTGTGGATTTTAATACGAAATTAATAGCTAATTATTCATCAGGCAAAAATTTATATGAGGTGAAATAGTGCCAGAACTTCCAGAAGTAGAAACAATTAGACTCACATTAAAAAAATTAATAACAGGAAAAAAAGTCACAGATATTACTGTTTATTATGATAAAATCATCAAAATGAAATCTGTAATTGACTTTAAAAAAGCTATTATTGGTCAAGAGATAAGAGGCATACGTAGAATTGGTAAATACCTCCTTTTTGACTTTGAAAGTACTACGTTAATCACTCATTTGCGAATGGAAGGCAAGTTCTTTATTAGAAATAATATGAATGAACTAACAAAACACGAACATATTATTTTTCATTTAAATAATGGCAAGTTTTTGACCTACCACGATGTTAGAAAATTTGGGACAATGAATATTGTAGATTTACATAAAGAATTTACTTTAAAAAGCATACATGAACTAGGTTTAGAAGCTAATAATCCAAAATTAAAGGCCAAAGATTTATATTTAAAAATTAAAAATTCTAATAGACCAATTAAATCTATTTTATTAAATCAAAAGATAATATCAGGTTTAGGGAACATCTATGTAGATGAAACCTTATATCGCTCTAGGATTAATCCTATGACTAAGGGTAAATTTATTAATATTTATCAAGTTAAAAAAATAATAGATTCGGCTAGATATGTATTAAATCATGCTATCAGTTTAGGTGGAACTACCATAAGAACTTATCAATCTAGTTTAGGTGTAGATGGAAGGTTTCAAAACGAATTAAGAGTACATACATTAGTTAATCAACACTGTAAGGTTTGTCATGATATAATTCTAAAAACAAGAGTTGGAGGTAGAGGAACTTATTACTGTCCGACATGTCAGGGTATAGAAAACACTTTAATTCTTGGCTTGACTGGAGGTATCGCAAGTGGTAAAAGTGAAGTAGCTAAATATTTTAAAAACAATGGCGTTATGATTTTAGATGCAGATAAGATTTACAAAAATCTACTAAAAACAAATAAAATAATGTATAATGAAATTGTAAAAAACTTTGGGGAAGATATAATAGTTGATAACGAAATAAATCGTAGAAATTTAGCTAAAATTATTTTTAATGATTCTAAAAAACGCGAATTGTTAGACGAAATAACACATCCGTTTATTATAGAAGAATTTAAAAAGAGCATTAAAAAATATCAAGAATTAGGAAATAATATAATAGTTTTAGATATTCCATTAT
>CAZSZZ010000010.1:0-20584 GCA_964611005.1 uncultured Candidatus Izemoplasmatales bacterium
ATTTGGAATTACAATCAAAATCCAGATTTTGGAGTTAAAGAATTCAAATTATATACGAGTATTGATGGAGAAGTTTATAAATATATAAATACCTACCAATTAAATAAAGCTAGCGGAATTGATTTAGAATCATATACCTTAGAATTAAATTTAGATTCTAGTTTAGTTAGATATATAAAAATAGATATTTTAGATTCTTATGATGATATCTATGTTGGATTAGGAAAAATAATGCTTTTTACTAGTGATAATACACCATTATTCGGCTCAATCAATGCACAAGATGAATTACATGATTTAACTAAAAATGAAGAATCCGCAAGACTTTGGTTACAGGATGGAATAGTTATTAATAATAAGATTTATCTATTCCCTTTATTGATTAAAGATTATTTAACCTATTTTAAAGTTCATAATGTAGGTTTAGTTGAAATGGATATCGTAAATGATAGGTTCGATTATCCAAACGCTAAATTTTATTCAACTCCTCTAATGTGCCAAACCGAAGATGGTGGACTTATTTATTTTGGCGCCGGCGTAATGGATAACCGTGATATTGATGGATTCATCTATATCTACGGATATAAAGATTTAAACGGAAGAAATTTAGTCGTGGCTAGAGTTAGTGAAGATAACTTCTTAAACTTCAATGAATGGACTTATTATAACGGAGAAACTTGGACAAAAAACATCAATGAAGTTAAAGGGATTAAAAAATCAGTTTCCGCAGAACTTTCTGTAACATATATAAATTTTGGGACTAATAAAGGTAAATATATGTTGGTTGTTATGAAAGGTACTACTAGTGGAGAAATAGCTTATGCATTAAGCAATGCTCCATACGGACCATTTTCAGATTACGAAACAATTTACCAGACAAATGAAGGATCTTTATATAACGGAGCTTTTACTTATAACGCTAAAATGCATCCAAATCTAAGTGAAGAGAATAAGATAATCATTTCCTATAATGTTAATACAACGAGCTTTTCAGCTCTTAGCAATGCTAAAATATATTATCCAAGATTTATATCTCTAACAGAGATAAGAAAAGGTGAAGAAGACTAATGAAATATAAAGATATTATTAAATCAGTAAAATGCAAAGGAAAAACTTCTATAAATTTAGATAAAATCTATCCTATAAAACCGATTTATAATTCAGACTGTTCTATTATTTATCTAATAGATGATGAACCACAAACTATTTTCTTTGATTCTTATTATGCAAATAAAATAATAATTACTACCAAAAAAGAAGTAGTAATTGATATATGTTTAGGCAAAGGATATTTAACTGAAAAAGCAGATAATTGGACAAATCTATTTATTACAGATGATTTGTGGCAAGGAGGAGACGGGATATTCTCTTTCAATATAGAAACTGGAGAAGATAAATTTGACCAGGAAAACATAGCTAAAACACTATTTGTATTTGGAGATACCTTTGTAGGTAATTATAATCGTTTGACAGAGAAAAGATACATGCCTCAACTTATGCCAAATAATACTTTAGCTTATTTAGAAAATAATAAAGTTGATTTTAGAATAAATAGAGGAGAACTTGGTCAAGTTTTAGCTTACTATAATATGAAAGAAGAAGATAAGTATCAAGGATACCTTCCAAAAAACCTTGTTTCATATAATTGTTTAGCTTCTGTAAAACCTTATTTAAGTTCTTATTATCCTAAGTCTTTAGAAATAACTTTTGATTTATCCACAAAAAGAAAAATAACTCATATTGAAATTGAAAACTATTTTGATGAAAATTCACCTGAATTAAGTAAAAGAGGACTTAAAGAAATAACTTTATTTGGTTCAAATGATAATACTAATTGGGAAAAAATAGATGAGTTTAAACTAAGAAAGGCTAATAAAGATAATTTAGTTCAAACCCTTAAAATAAATAAGACTTATCGCCATTTTAAAATATTGGTTAACCCAATAAACGGTTTAGGAAATTATAATGACCAAAGTTTTCAAGAAGGATTGTTTGGCTTTAATAAAATAAGATTTTATAACGAAAAAGATTATTACAAAGATATATTAGCTAACGCAAATTCTATTTTAATAAAAGAAGCTGAACATGCATGGATTTGGCTTCAAGACGGTGTAGTAATAGGAAATAATCTTTATTTCTTACCACTAAATATCGCAAGTGATCATACTCAAGTTGAAGGAATGCAGTTTAAGGTTTTAGGAGTATCTATGTTTAAGACTCCAATAATTAACCAAGAAATAGTTCCAGAAAAAAGCATACAAAAGAAAGCTCCGATATTTGCGAAATTTAATGAAAGCACTTATTTCTATGGTGCAGGAATCTTTGCGAATACTATTCAGGCAAAAGCTTTAAATCCTGATGGATATATCTATATATATGGCTATAAAACAACTAATTTTTTACGTGAATTGATAGTTTCTAGAGTTAAAGAAGACCGCTTTGAATACTTTGATGATTGGGAATATTTTGATGGAGTTGGTTATTCAAAAAATATCTTAGATTCAAAACCACTTTTACCTCATATATCCTGTGAAATGTCAGTTTCTGAAATCTTAGAGGGAAGATTTAAGGGTAAATATATCGCAGTATTTACTTATGATGTAAATACTAAATATGTAAGTTTTGCGATTTCAGATAGTTTAACTGGACCTTTTTCAAAACCACAAAAAATATATATAACTCCAGAACAAAGTATCTTTAAATCAACTACTTATACATACAATGCAAAAGCTCATCCAAATTTGTCAAAAAGTAAACGTATTTTAGTAAGTTATAATACAAACACATATAATTTTGACCACAATATGTCTAATAGATTAATCTATGGACCAAGGTTTATTTATCTTAATGAAATAGAATAAGAGGAATAAAATGAGAGAAGAAATAAAAAAACCAAAATTAACTAAAAAGCAAAGACATCTAATTAAAGCAGTGATTCTTCACTTTGTTTTGATTTGTGCTAGTTTTGGCTTTATCTTTCCCTTTTTATGGATGTTATTTACAGCATTAAAAACCCCGCAAGAACTTTTACTTGGATTCCAACAATTCTTTCCTAAAGATCCTCAGTGGGGTAATTTTGTAACAGCTGTAACAAAAATACCATTTTTTATGTATTTAAAGAACAGTTTAATAATAGTTACCTTATCAGTTATAGGGACCTTATTTTCATCTACTACAGCTGCTTATGCTTTCGCAAAGCTTAGATGGCGAGGAAGAGATAAATGGTTCGTTATTATGTTAGCTACAATGATGATCCCTATTCAAGTAATCTTAATCCCAACTTATATAATGTATTCCTATATTGGTTGGTTAAGCACAAGATTACCTTTAATTGTTCCCGCTTTCTTTGGTGGCGGTGCAGCCTTTTACATTTTCTTATTAAGACAGTTCTTTAAAGGAATTCCAAAAGAATTAACTGAATCCGCAATTATAGATGGGGCAAATCATCTACAAATCTTCTTTAAAATCATGTTGCCACTATCAAAACCTGCACTTTTAACCGTAGCTTTATTCACCTTTATGGCGACTTGGAATGATTATTTTGGTCCTTTGATTTTCTTATCAAATCCTGATCATTGGACTTTAGCAATTGGACTTAGATCATTCCAAACTCAATTTGGTGGTAGATATGATCTTATGATGGCTGCGAGTATTTTAATTATGTTACCAACTTTAATATTATTTTTTATAGCTCAAAAGAGTTTTATAGAAGGAATTACATTTACAGGAATAAAAGGATAGGAGGAAATATATGAAAAAATTATTATTAACATTACTTTTTCTATTAACGGCTTTAAGCGTTTTTGGTTGTGCTGAAGATACAGATACTGATAAAACAGAGATTATGTTTTGGCATATGTCACCTGTAGGAAGCCCATCATATTCAGGAATGAAAACATTAATTAATGACTTTAATGATAGTCAAGATTTATATGTTGTTAAAGGAATAGGCTTTTCTTTCTGGGATTATTGGGACAAAATCAGTGTAGCCATAGCTTCAAGAACAGCTCCGAATATTGGTCTTTCCACAATTGATGATGTGGTATCTCGAGCATCCACAGGAGCATTATTTGATATTACTACCTTAATGGAAAATGATACAACAGGAGTTAACACTATTGACCTGAATGAATACCGTCAATCGCAGATGGATTTTGCGACTTTTGAAGGGGATTTATATGCAATGCCTTTTACAGCCACTACAAGAGCATTGTATTACAACCTAGATATGTTTAGAGAAATAGGACTTACTGAAGATGATGTGCCAGAAACTTGGTCTGAATTAAAAACAGTAGCTAAAATGTTTGATAAGGTAGATACTGATGGAACTATTGAACGACTTGGATTTGATCCAACATATGGAGATGCGACTTATCACGGGTGGTTATGGGAAACAGGACTTGATTTCTTTGATGAAAATTTAAATCCAACATTGAATACACAAGGACATGTTGATGTATTAAATTGGATTTTAGATTTTAATAGTAATTTTACTAGATCCCAATTAAGCGCTTTTGGAGAAGCTAATACTATGCTTGGGCTAAATCCATTCGCAGCTGAAAGAGTTGCGATGATTATTGGAAATGATGGATTATATCAAACTATAATTAATTCTGGAGCTACTTTTGATTACGGTGTTAGCATGATTCCTATTCCCGATGAAAATGGAATCCATGTTAATTGGGGATCTGGTTTTAGTTTAGAAATGTATGATAACGGCAATAATACTGAAGCTGAGATACAAGGAGCTTTTGAATTTTATAAATATTTATTATCAGAAGATGTACAAATTCAATTAGCGGAAATTAATGGTTGGATAATGGGACATATCGATGGTATGAACGAATATGTTAAAGATAAACCAATTATGCAAGCATTATTAGCTGAAGTTGATTATGCTAGAGATAAAGTATATGTTCCATATGCGCCAAGTTGGCATGGAAATGACTGGCAATCTTATTATACACAGATTTTAAATGGAGAATTAACTCCAGAAGAAGGATTATTAGCGGCTAGAAATCATTATTTAGAAAAACAACAAAACTATAATTCAGTAAATAATTAGAGGAGTTTATGAAGACAAGTTCAATCAAGCAACTAAGGAAACAAGAAAATTTAATCGGACATCTATTTGCATCGCCTTGGTTGCTTGGAATAACTATTTTAGGTGCATTTCCGATTCTAGCATCGCTATATATTAGTTTTACAACTTATGATATGATAGCTGCGCCAAAATTTATTGGCCTTAAAAATTATATTATTCTTTTCACTAACGATGAAATTTTCTGGAAAAGCCTATACAATACTTTTTATCATGTATTTATATCAGTTCCTTTAGGGTTAGTTGTAGGAATAAGCTTAGCATTATTGCTAAATAATAAAATCAAAGGAATGAGTATATATAGGACCTTATTTTACTTGCCAAACGTTGTAAGTATTGTGGCTATGGCTTTACTTTGGATGTGGCTATTTCAACCAAATTTTGGGATTATCAATGAAATCTTAAAACCAGTTTATCGATTTTTAGGTATGGAACCTCTGCAATGGTACCAAGCAGCAAAAACATCAAAGATTACCCTAATTCTTATGGGACTTTGGACTGCTGGTGGAACTATGGTAATTTATCTAGCGCAGATGCAAGATATTCCTGTTTCACTTTATGAATCCGCAGAAGTCGATGGCGCTAATTGGCTTCAAAAAACATTTAATATTACCCTACCTTTAATGACTCCATCAATATTTTTTAATTTTATTATGAGTATTATCGGCGGGTTTCAAGTATTCACAATTGCCTATATTATGACAAACGGTGGACCATCGAGATCAACATATTACTATGCATATTATATGTTTGACAAAATGATGAATGACCATTCTATGGGAATGGCAAGTGCAATGGCATGGATACTTTTAGTAATCATTTTAATAATTACTTTATTCGCATTACGCTTGAATAAATATGTAGTTTATTTAGGCGAAGAAAGTTAATATTTAAATTTAACAAAATAAAGGAGAGAAAAATGAAAAAAAGAATTTTAACAGTAGTAGTAATGTTAGGGTTAGCTTTAGCGCTAACCGCATGTTGGCCGGGAGAAATTGGTGTAACGACAATATTTAACGCTGATGGTTCTGGCGAAAGAACAATTGTATTAGATGTTATGGATGATACTTTATCAAATGATCCAATCATCAACCCTGATGACCCAGATCAAACTGAAGGTAAAGGCGCTGTAATCAATAACAAACACATTGATGGAGGATTACCTGCAATCCAAACTTGGTTAGAAGAAAATTCTCCAGACTTTATCACAGTTGAACCTTCTACAGTTGATGGATATCATCGCTATTTCACCTTGACTTATACTTGGGATAGTTGGGAAGATTTCTTAGCTAAATATGAAGAACTAGTTAATCTTTCTCCAACACTTTCTTGGTCAGACTTCAATGATGATGAATTACCTAAATTAACAGTTAGTGGACTCTACAAAAAAGAAGTTACTTTCTCTGAATCTAAAGCTATCGTTGAAGCTTCACTTGACTGGGCAATTGATGGAATATGGAATGATATCTATGTAGCTGATGATTTAGCTGGATTCGTAACTAAATCAGATATCTCAGTATTAGCTGGATACACAGTAAAAATCAGTGACCAAATGTATCAAGAATTACCATATTTTGATCCTAATGCAGAAGACGGAGAAGGCACAGGTAAACGTATTTTCGTTGAAAGCAATGACTTTACAGTTACAGGTACTTTCACTAACACAGGAGCTATAGTAGGAACTATAGTTGGTGGATTAGCTTTGATAGGTGGAGCTATATTCGTATTTTTGAAATTCAAAAAATAATTAACTAGCGAGGTAGTTAAGGATGCTAAAAACATTTTATAAAAAAGCTATGGATATAGTTTTCGTAAATTTTCTCTGGATATTTACGAGCCTTTTTGGCATCCTTTTAACTGCTGGAGCCGCAACCTCGGCTTTATTTAAAGTAATCTATTTAATTATTGAAAAAGACGAACCAACAAGTGTATTTTTAGAATTCAAAAAAGAATTTATCGATGATTTTTGGAAAAACACATTAGTTTGGTTAGTTTTACTTATCTTATTAGCTTCAATTTATTTCATGTATATCACTTCCCTAACAAATGGCAATGATATATTGTTGATATTATCAATAGTAGGAATATATCAATGGATTATCTTTTTTATCTATTATTTTCCAATAGTAGCTTTATTTAAAACAAAAAGACAGATTGATATGATTAAGAATGTGATTTTAATAAGCAATACAAATTTATGGATTAATTTTAAAGTGATAGGTAGCCTTGCTTTTATTGTAATACTGATAATGTATATCCATCCTGTATTTTTAGTCATCGCAATAGGAATTTATGGATATTTAATAACCTATCATTTAAGAAAAATATTAAGACCTTATTACGAGCAATGGAAATTTAACGAATTAGAAGAGGAAAGTACATGAGTTATTTAAATTTTAAATCTCAATATGATAGATTCCCTGTAATTTCAATCAATGATTCCAAGAAAGATATCTATTTAGGTAAAAAACAAATAATATCTGAATTAAAAAAAATAAAAAAAGGTATTATATGTTTTGAAACCTATCCTGGAATAGATTTAGAAATATTAAGAAAAGATATTATTGAAGGATTAAAACCTAATCAAATTATATTTATTGAAAACTATTCTAAATCTGAAAGCGAATATGATGAAATTATAAAAGATAATCTCTTTGATGACCGTGTATTTGGTTTTTACAGCCATCATCATATCGAAGATTTCTATCAAATGAATCTTATAAAAAAACTAAATAATGAGATAGCTAAAGATAAGCTAACCGTAGTCTATGGTTTTGGAGCGAGTCTTATTAATTATGATTATTTAATAATGGTAAGCTTAACCCGTTGGGAAATACAACTTCGCTATCGTAAAGGCTTAACTAACTTCAAAAAAAATAACTCCAATGAAGATAAACTAAGGAAATACAAAAGAGGTTATTTTGTAGAATGGCGAGTAGCTGACCGCATTAAAGAAAAGCATACTAAAAACGCAAATTATATCATTGACTATAATCTCTTAGATTATCCTAAAATGATTAAAGAAAATATATATGAGATATGTCTGAATAAAGCAATCTCCAGACCATTTAGGGTTGTCCCATATTTTGACCCCGGAGTTTGGGGAGGACAGTGGATGAAAGAAGTCTGTAATTTAGATAAAGACAAAGAAAACTATGCTTGGTGCTTCGATGGAGTACCTGAAGAAAACAGTGTTCGCTTTGGTTTTTCAGATGAATTTATAGAATTACCAGCACAAGACATAGTCCAATTTCGTCCATTAGAATTTATGGGAGAAAGAGTTTTTAAAGAATTTGGACATCATTTTCCTATAAGATTTGATTTATTAGACACTTTTGAAGGAGGCAATTTAAGCCTTCAAGTACATCCTTTAAAAGATTATATAATTAAAACTTTTGGAATGACTTATACCCAAGAAGAATCATATTATATATTAGACGCCTTACCTGGAGCTAATTGTTATCTTGGACTCTTAGAAGGAATAGATAAAGAAGAATTCAAAAAAGAATTAATCGAGGCGAATCAAGGTAAATATTTATTTGATGATTCCAAATATATAAACAAAGTTCCTGTTAAAAAACATGATCATTTATTAATTCCTCCAGGAACCATTCATTGTAGTGGAAAAAATACCTTAGTATTAGAAGTGAGTTCTTGCGTATATATCTTTACCTTTAAACTTTGGGATTGGGGAAGAGTAGGTCTTGATGGTCTTCCAAGACCAGTTCATTTAGAACACGGCTTTAAAAATATTCAATTTAACCGAGATACTAAATTTGTTTATAACGAATTAGTAAACCAATTCAAACAAATAACAAAAGAAGAAGAGATTACAGGATTACATGAAACTGAATTTATCGAATCGAGAAGATATAAAATTTATAGAACCTTTATTATGGAAACGAAAAATACTGTAAATGTTTGTAATCTAGTAGATGGAAAAGCGTTAAGAATAGAATCAATAGATAATTCATTTGAAGCATTTGAAGTTCATTATGCAGAAACATTCTATATTCCCGCAAATATCAAAATTGTCCGTTTTGTTCCATTAGATCCAAATGGATGTATGATCATAAAAGCGATGGTGAAAGAAAAATGATACCTTTAGAAATATTTATAATTGTGATTGTTTTATTACTTATAAGCGATTATTTTATTTATAAATACGCTAAGAAAAAAGGGATAGATGATTTTTTACAAATGCTTTTTATAGCCGGATTAATGGGAAAGACTGAAGCATTTAAAAATTATAATAAATACGCAAAACCTGGAGGCATAGTCTTTGTAGGGGATTCAATAACTCAAGACTTCAATGTCTACGAATACTTTCCAAATCATAATGTATATAACCGAGGAATTGGAGGAGATACCTCAAAAGGAGTACTCACAAGACTCAATGAATCAATCTTTGAATTATCACCTAAAAAAGTATTCTTACACATTGGAACCAATGATTTAGAACTTATAAATGATGGTATTGAAAACATTTATAAAAGAATTCAAGAAATAGTAGATAAAATACATTCTTTTGATGAATTAATAGAAATCTATCTTATCTCAGTTTATCCAGTAAACCCTCGAATTGATAAGAAAACAACGGGAAGAAGAAAAAATCAAGATATAATCAAATTGAATAAAAAAATAAAAGAAATAAAAAATATTACTTATATAAATATCTTTAATAAACTCTTATTAAATGATGTCTTAAACCCTGAATACACTATAGAAGGATTGCATTTAAATCAAAAAGGATATGAAATAATAAGAAAAACAATATTGAAATATATAGACTAATTTCCTCCCTTTCTTTGAATTTATAAAAAAGCCAGTTATTCATTCTGGCTTTTTTATATAGTCTTAATCATTTCATTTTTAAAATATAAAATGATATAATTAATAAATAATACTATGTAGTAAGGAATAAGCCTTAATCTACACTACATATTATACAAGGAGTGACTCATGTTAAAAAGAATAATTGAAGAAAAATTTAATAAAATACCTCATACCTTAATAATACTAGGTTCAGGAATTAATGACTTCAATGATAATTTAAGAGATTCAATCAAAATCTCATATAAAGATATCTTTAATTTTGAAACCGATAAATCTATTGGCCATTTAGGATATCTTCATCTAGGCTATATAAATAAAACACCTATTTTAGTAATGGAAGGAAGAAGACATTACTATGAAAATCCTTCAGATAAAGAAATGCGTAAGATGATTGAAACATTTGCATCACTAGGCGTTAAGAATTTAATTGTTACCAATGCCTGTGGAGGAATGAATTCAAAATATAAACCAGGAGATATAATGGTTATAACTGATCATATAAATATGATGGGTAGAAATCCTTTAGTAGGAGAAAATAACTATGAATTAGGTGAAAGATTCGTTGATATGACAGAACCATATGATATAGAATTTCGTAAACTAATAGATGAATTAGCTAAGAAAAATAATATTAACTTACAACACGGCGTATATGTAAGTTATTTAGGACCTAGCTATGAAACTAAAGCTGAAATTAAAGCTTTTAAAATTCTTGGCGGAGACGCAATTGGGATGAGTACTGTACCTGAAGTTATTATCGCAAGGCATGCGTCTATGAGAGTGTTAGGGCTAAGTATTATAACAAATATGTCCACTGGTATTTCTAAAAACAAACTATCTCATAAAGAAGTATTAGAAACAAGCAAAAAAACAGTAAAGAAATTATCTAAACTATTAGTTAAATTTGTTCAAAAAATATAATAATATCAAACATCATGTAAAAATCACAAAAAATTGTTATATTATAGACTGTTGAATTGTTTTAAAAAGGAAATACTATGAATCCATATCGAATACTTGGAGTATCCCGTGATGCTTCAGATAAAGAAATTACAAAAGCATATAGAACTCTAGCAAAAAAATATCATCCCGATGTAAATCCTAATGATAATTACGCAGCTAAAAAAATGGCTGAAATAAATAATGCATATGATCAGATTAAACAAATGCGTTCAGGAAGTTATAATGGAAATAATTCATATTATTATAATGATAATTATAAACAAGATGAATTTTCAAGTATAAGAGAATTTATAAGAGTTGGAGAATTTATTCAAGCAATAGCTTACTTAACAAATATGAGAACTAGAAACAGCGAGTGGCATTATCTATACGGTGTTTGTCTAGCTAATATTGGCAGAGTACAAAATGCAAGAACATATATAAGAAAAGCAATTGAATTAGATCCAACAAATCAAGAATACAGAGACTTCTTTAACCAATTAAATAACCAACAATTTAATGGAGGAATTGAAGTTAGTTTCTTTGGTAAAATGATATTTGGAGTTTTAAAATGGATATTTTATTTTTATATAATTCAATTATTTCTTAGATTTTTATTAAGTGGATTTGGAAGAGGTTAAAAGATGAGTAGATTAACAGAAAAATTACAGAGATTTATGGCAGGCAGAAATGGAAGTGATCATTTAAATATATTTTTAATGATTTTATATTTTATTTTATTTGTAATCAATATATTTTTAAAATCGCAAGTTTTAGAGATATTTGTAATAGTTTTAATATTTATATGGTTATTTCGATTTTATTCAAGAAGAGTTGGAAGAAGACAAACAGAGAATGCTTGGTTTATGAGAATTCTCTATAAAACAAAAAACTTCTTTAAAAAGATAACTTCTATATTTAAAAGAAAAAGAATAAAACCTATAAAAGTTGTCAAACAAAAAAAACAAAAAGTTAAAAAACCTAAGACAGATAAAAATCATACTTTTGTGACTTGTCCAGTATGTAATAATCTTATAAAAGTAAGAAAATTAAAAGGTGAGAGATACGTTCTTTGTAAGACTTGTCACAATGAAGTTAAAGTTAAAATCAAATAAAATATATCGTAATATCTTTATCGGATATTACGATTTTTTTAGCTAAAATAATAATATTTATTATATATATATGATAAAAAATGATAAAATAATGAAATTTATGTAACGGATTACATATTATTTATTAAAATACTAAAATTACTATTGACAAAAAACACTTTCAATATTATAATGTAATAAAATGGGAACCTTCCCAAGATGGTGGAGTGTATGAAATCTAATATCACAATCTTAGATCTTGCTAGAGTTTCTGGCGTGAGTAAATCAACTATATCTAGATACTTACGTGGCGAAGGCGTTAGTAAAACAAAAGCAGAGATTATTGAAAAAGCAATAATTAAAACAGGTTATATTAGAAATAACTATGCTCAATTATTAAGAACATCAAAAAGCAATTTTATAGGTATTTTGGTACCTGATATTGATAACCCTTTCTTTACTAATATAATTAAACGTTTAGATGAACTCGCTTTTAATGATGGAAAGACATTAATTATTAAGACCACTATGTCACAATTAAACAGAGAATTGGAAGCGCTTAAATTTATAAGAGGATTTAGGGTGGAAGGTATTTTTCTTTGTAGAAGTGAATTAAACGATAAACTTGTAGAAGATATGAATTTTACTATACCTGTTATCTCAATAGATAAAAGGTTTAATAATTTAATATCTATTACAACTAATAACTATAGAAATGGTTATATTCTTACAAAACATGTTTTTAAACATACTGATGGAGAAGTAATGTTTTTCTCAAGAGAAAAAGAAAGCAATTCAGTAAAAGAACGTATTAGAGGATATTTAGCTTATTGTAAAAAATACAATCATAATTCATATAGCTATAAATACAACAGAGGATTAGGGGTTGACTTTAACCACTTAAAGGATTTTGTTATTAAAAATAAAATTAAAGCTGTTATAGCTAGAAATGATAATGAAGCAATTAAAATCCAATCATTTTTCAATGATTTATATTACAAAAAAGAATTTCCAAAAATCAGAGTAGCTGGTTTTGATAATATTAGATTATCAAGAAATATTTTACCTAGGCTTACGACAATTGATCAAAAAATTGAAAAAATGTGTGATTTAGCCTATGATAAATACAAGAATTACCAAAAAGACAAAATAAAAACTTATGTACAAAATTCAGAACTCATAATAAGAGAGAGTACTTTATAAAAGAGGTATAACAATGAAAATAGGAGTTATAGGTAGTATTAATACTGATATAATTTACCAAATAGACCATTTGCCTAAGGTTGGTGAAAGCATGTTTGGTTCAACCTACGATATTTTAAGTGGAGGAAAAGGGGCTAATCAAGCAATCATTCTCAATTCTTTAGAAAAAGACGTAGTATTTTTAGGTGCTGTAGGAACTGATATATTTTCCTATCAAGCAAAAAAGAACTTTGAAGATAAAAACTTAAAATCTGAAATACTTACAAAAGAAGGGAATAGCGGATTAGCTATAATTCAATTATCAAATAAAGATAATCAAATCGTTGTCTTTAAAGGTTCAAACGATTTGATTACAATAGAAGATATCGATAAATTCTTCGATAAATATCCTGATATTGAATTAATCGTATCACAAGCTGAAATTAATTTAAACACAATAGAATACCTCATTAATTTAGCTTATAAAAGAGACATTAAAATTGTTATGAATCCAGCTCCAGCAATGAAACTAAAAAAAGAATTAATTGATAAAGTTACTTATTTAATACCAAATGAAATTGAAGCTGAAGTTATTTTTAATACCAAAGATTTAAAACAAATTGTAAAAGACAATTTAGGTAAAGTTTTAATTACTCTTGGAAAGGACGGTGTAATGTACTTTGATAAAGGCAAAGTGCAAAACATGCCTTCACAAGAAATAGAAGTAGTTGATACTACAGGTGCTGGAGATTCTTTTGTAGCTGGATTCACTTCAGGAATTGCTAAAGGATTATCTTTAAAAGATGCTATTAAAAAAGGAATAGATGTTGCCTCTATAACCTGTAAATATATAGGAGCTCAAACTTCTTGTAAACAAATTGAAAAGGAGTTCAAATTATGAAAAAAGTTGGAATACTTAATAGCGAAATAGCTAAAGTATTAGCTGATTTAGGACATACTGATACTATTTGTATAGCGGATGTAGGGTTACCTATTCCAAGTGGTGTTAAAAAAATAGATTTAGCATTAGATTATGGAACACCTTCTTTTTTACAAGTATTAAAAGAATTAGATAAATATCTTATTTATGAAAGAATTACTTTAGCCAAAGAGATTAAAACTGAGAACTCTAAGTTATTAGATGAAATTATTAAAATAACTGATGAAGCAGATAAAACCTATATATCACATGAAGAATTTAAGAAAATGACTTCAAATTGTAAAGCTATTATAAGAACAGGTGAAAACAAACCATATGCAAATATAATTTTGCATTCTGGAGTTTTCTTTGGGTTGGAAGTGTAATTATGCGTTTAGAAATGAAAGGTATCAATAAATCATTTAGTTCAGTTAAAGTATTAAATGATGTTGATTTTATAGTAAAAAACAATGAAGTACATGCTTTGGTAGGAGAAAATGGAGCCGGAAAAAGTACATTGGTGAAAATTCTAACTGGAATTTATTCAATGGATAGTGGTAAAATTTATATTGATGGTAAATTACAACACTTTAAAACAATCGTTGATTCTGAAGCAAAAAAGATCGCTATAGTTAACCAAGAACTTAATGTTTTTGGAGATATGACAGTTTTAGAAAATTTATTTTTAAATAAAGAATACAAAAATAAATTTGGCAAAATCGATGTTAAAAAAGAAACTGAAATAGCTAATGAAATATTTAAAAAGCTAAATATTCATTTAGATTTAAAACAAAAAGTTGGCGAATTAAGTGTTGGTTTGCAACAGATGTTAGAGATATCTAAAGCTTTAATTGTTAATGCAGAACTTATAATCATGGATGAACCAACTAGCGCATTAACTGAAGTTGAAATAAAACAATTATTTCAAGTTATTCACAGATTAAAAAAAGAAGGAAAATCTATTGTATATATTTCTCATCGTATGCAAGAGATATTTGAAATCTGTGATAGCATTACAATATTAAGAGATGGTAACTTTATCTTAAGAAAAGATATTTCAGAGATAACCTACGATGAAGTGGTAACTAATATGGTAGGTTATGAACTCGGAGGGTTATTTCCAGATAAGCCTTATGTTAAACCAGGTGATTCTTTATTAAAAGTTGAACATCTATATAAAAAAGGATTATTTAAAGATGTTAGCTTTGAAGTGAGAGAAGGGGAAATTATAGGTTTTGCGGGTCTTATGGGTAGTGGAAGAACTGAGATTATGAACGCAGTCTTTGGAATAGAACCAGCAGACGGAGGTAAGTTTTATTATAGAAACAAACAAGTAGATATTAAATCAGTTCAACAAGCTAAAAAATATCATATAGGTTATGTGACTGAAAATAGAAAAGAAGAAGGGCTATTCTTAGACTTTACTATCACTGATAATATTTTATTTAATAATTTAAATATCTTAAGTAAACGAAGTGTCATAGATAAAAAGAAAACAGATAAGGTATCTGATGAGTATTTAAAAATGGTAAATGTAAAATGTCGTAATTACTTTCAGTTAGCCAATGAATTAAGCGGTGGTAACCAACAAAAAGTTGTATTGGCTAAATGGATAGCTAATCAACCAGAAATACTTATTTTAGATGAACCAACTAGAGGAATAGATGTTAATTCAAAAAAACAAATATATGAATTAATCTATAAATTAAGGGAATTAAAAATAGGATTTATAGTAGTGTCTAGTGAATTAGTTGAGTTGTTAGGAATCGCAGATAGAATCTATGTTATGCATGAAGGCAAGATGACAGGACAACTTGTAAACAAAAATTTAAAAGATGAAACAGTAATGAAATACATGATGGGAGGCGAAATTTATGAGCAATGAAAAGCTTAAAAAAATAACAGGAGGATTTGGTAAGTTTTCTCGTAAGAATATTCCATTTTTAGGATTAATTGCCATAAGTATTTTTGTTGGAATTGCTTCACCTAATTTCTTTACTGAATATAATATTATTTCTGTATTAAGACAAGCATCAATTAATGGTTTGCTAGCATTTGGATTAACTGTTGTTATTATTTCTGGAGGAATCGACTTATCAGTTGGATCAATCCTTGCAGTTTCTAGTATGGTTATGGCTTTGATGATTAATTCAGGCACAAATCCATTTATAGCTATGATTGTTGCCTTACTAATAGGAGCTATAGTAGGAATTATTAATGGGGTCTTAATAGCCAAAGGAAAGCTACAACCATTTATCGCAACACTAGGTACCATGATGGTATTTAGAGGAGCTACTCTTTATATCTCTAACGGAGTACCTGCTTCAAAATTAGGTGAAGGGTTAATTGGCTGGATTGGTAGAGGATATTTCTTAGGAATTCCAATTCCAGTTTATGTATTAGTAATTATATTTTTAATCTTTCATTATTTTCTTAGAAATACAACTTTTGGTAAAAGAATTTACGCAATTGGTGGAAATGAAAAAGCAGCTAGATTATCCGGAGTTAATGTAGAGAAAAATTTAATTTATATCTACATGATTTCTGGTATATTAGCGGCTTTAGCTGGAATTATTCTAACATCTAGAGTAGATTCAGCCGTTCCAACAGCTGGACAAGGATATGAATTAACAGCTATCGCAGCTGCAGTAATTGGAGGAACTAGCCTTGCTGGTGGTAAAGGTAGGGCAGTTGGAACGATTGTCGGGGCTTTAATTATAGCCGTAATTGTCAACGGGCTTAACTTAGTTGGAACATCACCATATTTACAACAAATTATCACTGGTCTCGTTATTGTATTCGCAGTAATTGCAGACCGGAAAAAATAGATAATTAAGACTTTTTAAAAATAAAAGGAGGAGAAGTTTTAATGAAAAAATTATTGATTTTATTGTTAGCATTAGTAAGTGTGATTGGATTGTCAGCTTGCCAAAAAGAAGAATTAAAAATTGGATTTGCTGCATCAACATTTACTAATCCATTCTTTAATGATATTAAAGATGGTATTTTGGAAACACTTGAAGGTACAGATTACACATTGGTAGCTTTAGGTGCGGATAATGACGCAGCTGTTCAAGCTGGACAAATTGAAGATTTAATCGCTCAAGGCGTTAAATTGATTCTTTTGAACCCAGTTGATAGTACAACTGTTGGAACTAAGATTGATGAAGCAAATGCTGCTGGTATTCCTGTTATAACAGTTGATAGAAGTGCTGAAAGCGGAGAAGTAATTGCTCATGTTGCATCTGATAACGTAGCTGGTGGAGAAATGGCTGCTGAATATCTTCAATCTGTATGTCCTGATGGACTTCCAGTATTACAATTAACTGGTCAAGCTGGAGCTTCAGCTGCAATTGATCGTCAAGCTGGATTTGAAAGTGTTTGGGGTGTTGATAACATCGATCAAACTTCAACAGCTAACTGGTCAAGAAGTGAAGGACAAACTGTTACAGAAGCTTTCTTAGCTGCACAAGGAAACCCTGAAGGTGTTTGTATTTTCGCTGCAAATGATGAAATGGCTTTAGGAGCTGTAGAAGCAATCAAAGCTAATTTAGTTACAGATATTACTAATTCATATGTTGTTGGATTTGACGCAATTGATGATGCAGTTAACTCTGTAAACGCTGGTGAAATGGTAGCTACTATCGCTCAACAACCTGTTGAAATCGGTCGCGTAGCTGCGCAAATCGCTTTAGATTACTTAGATGGTAAAACAGTTGAAACTAATGTTCCAGTTGCTTTAGCAGTAATAACTAAAGAAGAGTAGTAATTTTAAGTATTAGGTAAAATAAAATGCTCATCTTATAATATTTAGAAAGGGTGAAACATATGAAAAAACTATTCACAACTTCCATGATGTGTGTTGATATGTTTGAATTAAAGGATCAATTTCCAATTATAGAAAAATATACCGATATGTATCATATAGATATTATGGATGGGCATTTTGTACCTAACTTATCTTTATCATTTGATTTTATTAAACAATTGAGAGAGCGTACAAAAAAGCCAATTGATATTCATCTAATGATGGATAATCCGAATCAATATGTTGATTTATTAATAGAATATAAGGTTGATTATTTAACCTTTCATCCAAAAACAATTGAACGCAATGTTTTTCAATTGATTAATAAAATCAAATCAAATAATATAAAGTTTGGTATAGCACTTAGTCCTTTTATGGGGCTTGATAAAATAAAATATTATCAGAAATATATCGATAAATTAACGATTATGACAGTAGAACCTGGATTTGCTGGACAAAAGGTAATACCTGAAACCATTGAAAAAATCAAAGATGTTTTTGATTTTAGAAAAGAAAATAATCTAGATTTTCTTATTGAAGTAGATGGTTCAAATAACAGAGAAACATTCCTACCATATTATAAAAATGGTACAGATATATTTGTATTAGGTTCTTATTTATTTAATAAAAAAGATTTAGAAAGTTCTTATAAAAAAATATATAAATACTTCGAGGATATCAATGTCTAGAGTATTAGGAATAGATATAGGTGGAACTTTCACAAGATATGGAATTGTGGAAAATAAATCTGTAATACATGTTAAAAAGGTATATACCAAAGATATCTTAGATTTTCCAAACTTTGTAAAAGATGTATTTGACAAATATCAAAATATAGATAGTATTTCAATAGGAATACCAGGAGTTGTTTATAAAAACAAAATCATCTCCGTTCCCAATGTGAAGCTGTTAGAAATAAGAAACTTAGATGATGAAATATATAAACTAACTAAGACAAAGTGTATAATTAACCGCGATGTTTATTTATTGTTTTCCAATGATATAAATCGTTTAAATCTTAGCAATGAAAAAAATGTATTGGGATTTTATCTTGGTACAGGGCTTGGAAATGCCATTAAAATGAATGGGAATATTATCAAGGGTGAACATGGGTATGCAGCTGAGCTTGGACATATTCCTATTATTGGAAACACTCGTAAATGTTCATGTGGTAAAATAGGATGTGCTGAAACCATGATTTCTGGTAAAGCCTTAACAGAAATCTATGATTCAGAAAAACTAAGCTGTGAATTTAATCAATTATTTGTTAAATATAGTCTCCATCCAAAGATTATAGAATTTATCGATAATTTTATTATGGTTATAGCAATTGAAATAAATATTTTAGATATTACAACTATAATAATTGGTGGAGGTGTAACTAATATGTTAAACTTCCCTAAGAAATACATTGAAGAAGGCTTATTAAAACAATTAAGAACAGATAATATTAGAAAACAATTAAAAATATATTTTGTAGATGATTCTCCAATTTCGAGTATTTTGGGAGCGTCATTAATAATAAATGAAGGAGAAACAAATGAATATAGCAATAGGTTGTGATCACGCAGCTTTTGAATTAAAGAACGCTGTAATAGAACACTTAAAAGAATTAGAAATCGAAGTAATCGATGTAGGTACATATTCAAATGAAAGAACTGATTACCCAATTTACGCAGATAAGGTTTCTAAACTTGTACAGAGTAAAGAAGTAAGATATGGCATCTTAATCTGTGGTACTGGAATTGGAATGAGTATTGCGGCAAATAAACATAAAGGTATCAGAGCAGCAGCTTGTAGTGAACCATATAGCGCAGCTGCCAGCAGACGCCATAATCAAGCTAATGTTTTATGTTTTGGAGCTAGAGTTGTAGGGACAGGACTTGCCTTTGATATTGTAGATAGCTTTTTAGAGGCTAAATATGAGGGCGGACGCCATCAAAAAAGAGTAGACATGTTAAATGCCCTTGATGAAGCTAAATTATAATTTTTTCATATTTTATCCTAGAAATAGGGAAGTGTTATTTTAGCACTTCTCTTTTTCTTTTTACGATAAAATAATTTGTTAATAATCACTAATTTTCAACGGTTTTTTTCTTTTCTTTTTAAAACAAAAATGTTATAATGTATTTGTAAGCGTTTTCTACTATTTTGTAGAAAACATTAGTTTTAAAATATTACTTAATTTGCTTATTGACAGGGGGAAAAGTATAATCACTTTATTAAAAGTGTTTTTATTATGTTTATGATGAAAAATATAACGTTTTTAACTGGCTATTATGGATCTGGTAAAACAGAAATAGCGGTGAATCTCGCAATCCAAAAGAAATTTGATATGGTAGTTGATTTAGATATTATTAATCCATATTTTAGAAGCAGAGAATTAGAAGAAGAACTAAAAGAATATAGTATTAAGACAATATCAAGTGACTTAGATTATAAATCACATATAGACCTACCATATATATCCAAAAAAATCTTTATACCATTTCATAATCAAAAAATAAAAGCTATTTTTGATTTAGGAGGAAATGATTTAGGAGCGAAACTCCTAAGACAGTTCAAAGATTACGCAAATAGAGACATTGATTTATTTATAGTAGTTAATGTTTTCCGACAAGAAACATCTAATGCGACTAAAATCATTGAATTAATCAATAAAATCGAAGGTATGGGAGGTTTCTTGGTTACAGGATTAATTA
>CAZSZZ010000011.1:0-20259 GCA_964611005.1 uncultured Candidatus Izemoplasmatales bacterium
GAGTTTAAGCTATGTATATGGATTAAATGAATTACAAATGAAAGATGTGTTGATTAAGTCTTTAGATGAATTTAATAATGTTAATATAGTAAATTTATCAAAAAATGCTAGATATGAATTTGAAAGTGATGTTCAAATAAATAATAAAAATAAAACCATTGAAAAACCTGTAGATAAAAATATCTCAAAAGATCCAGTGGAGTACTTTAAAACTGTATCTCCTATTCAACTTTTAGAAGAAATGGGAGAAGGAATGGTTTCTTCAGCTGACCTTAGAATAGTTGAAAGACTTATTGATGAAGTTGGATTGTCTCCATCAGTTGTGAATGTACTATTAGCTTATATAGCTAAAACTAAAGATGGAGTACTACCTGGATATGCTTATTTTCAAAAAGTAGGGAACTCTTGGAAAAGAAATCAAATTAATTCTGTAGAAATAGCTATGGATTATGTGAAACATCTAAGTTTAATGAGAAATAACAAGAAATCCAATTATAATAATATAAATAAACCAAATGATGTAGAAATAGATTGGCTTGAAGAGTATATTAAAAACATGGATTAGAGGTGAACTATGAAGAAAATCAATGAATTTTTGCCAAATGCAGAACCTATTAATTATGATGAAATAATTGATCGTTTTATGGCTGATCCAATCATTAATAATTTTATCATTAAAAATGATTTAACAAATAAAACCATTAAAGCAGGAATTAACGATATTTTAACGTTTATGGATGAAAAAAATATGTGTAATCACTGTAATGGTTTGTTTGAATGTAAACTTAACGCAACTGGATATTGGCCTAAATTGGTGTTATACAATGGAGATATTGGCCTTGAATATGAGAGGTGTCGTTATAATTCTGAAATAGATTCATCAAAAAATATCAGCAGCTTTTATGTTCCCAAAAAAATATTTCAGGCAAATATAGAAGATTTTGATTTAATAGGCCAAGAGCGAAAAGAAATACATAGATATATGATGAATTTTATAAAAAATTATTCTAAAGATAATTATATTAAAGGTATGTATATTAGTGGCTTATACGGAGCTGGAAAGACTTATATATTAGCTGTAATGGCAAATGAATTAGCCAAACTTGGGAGACGGGTAACTTTTGTATATTATCCTGATTTAGTTAGAGAATTAAAATCTTCTATTGGAAGGGATAATTTTGAAGGAAAAATAGAAAAATTAAAAAAAACAGAAATACTTTTCTTAGATGATATCGGTGGAGAAACACCAAATGCATTTATTAGAGATGAAGTATTAGGACCTATTTTACAATACCGTTTACTTGATCAATTGCCAACGTTCTTTTCTAGCAATATGAAATCTAAAGTGTTAATCGATGCTATGAGCAAGGATAATTCAGTATTTGAGAAATCAAAAGCTGTAAGAATAGTTGAGAGAATTAAAAGTTTAGCATGTGAATTTAATTTAACAGAAAAACCTCATATATCTTGACATATATATGTTTTTCTTTATAATATTTACTATAAAGACGTTGAAGAGAACATGATTTCTTGAATTTTTATAAAAAGCGATTCTGGAATGGTGAGAGCCAGATTATAAAACAAGATAATTACCATCTCGAAGTTGGCTCTAGAAAGAGTACCGTACCAGGCGTTAACGGAAAGAGTGCTTATCTCAAAGATAAGAATTAAGGTGGTACCGCGTTAAATCGTCCTTTTATTTGGACGATTTTCTTAATTTTTAAGGAGGAAATAATTATGATTATTAAATTACCAGGAGGAAATAAAATTGAATATAAAGAAGATAAATCTTTGCTTGAAATCGCAAATGATATTTCACCATCACTAAAAAAACGATCTATCGTGGCTAAAATGAATGGTAAGTTGGTTGATATGAATACAGTTGTTAAAAGCGATGCTTCGGTAGAATTTATCACCACAGATAGTTTAGAAGCTTTAGATGTTTTACGCCATTCGACTGCTCATTTATTGGCTGAAGCAGTTAAAAAAATGTATCCTCATGCTCATTTTGGGGTAGGACCTACTATTGAAGATGGATTCTATTACGACATCGATTTAGACGATGAAGTTTTGTCTGAACACGACTTACCTTTAATAGAAAAAGAAATGAAAAAAATAGCTTCACAGAACAGTAAAATTGAACGAGAAGTTATTTCAAAAGAAAGAGCTCTTAAATTATTTAAAGATGATCCTTATAAGATAGAACTTATAAATGAATTACCTGAATCAGAAGAAATAAGTATTTATAAACAAGAACATTTTACAGACCTTTGTCGAGGGCCGCATTTACCTGGAACTAAATGGATTAAGCATTTTAAATTGTTAAGTCTTGCAGGGGCATATTGGCGCGGGAATTCTAATAATATTCAATTAACAAGGGTTTATGGTACTGCTTTTTTTAGTAAAGAAGAATTAGATGAACACCTACATCTTTTAGAAGAGAGAAAGAAAAGAGATCACCGCAAATTAGGAAAAGAATTGGATTTGTTTATGTTAAGTGAATATGGACCTGGGTTCCCATTTTGGTTGCCAAATGGAATGATTTTAAGACGTGAATTAGAATCTTTCTGGTATGATGTTCATATAAAAGAGGGATATAAATTAATTCAAACTCCAATTATGTTAAATAGAGAACTTTGGGAGATATCTGGTCATTGGGAAAATTATAAAGAGAATATGTATACATCTAAAATTGATGATCATGAATATGCAATAAAACCAATGAATTGCCCTGGATGTATGTTAGTATATAAACGAGATATACATTCATACAAAGATTTTCCGCTTAAAATAGGTGAACTTGGGCTTGTCCATAGACATGAAGCTAGTGGAGCCTTAAATGGGTTATTTAGAGTTAGAAACTTCACCCAAGATGATGCGCATATATTTATGACAGAAGATCAAATAGTCCAAGAAATTCGTGAATTAGTTCGTCTTTTTGATTATATGTATAAAGTATTTAACTTAGAATATCATATTGAATTATCTACTAGACCAGAAAAAAAATTTATCGGTGAAATTGCAACTTGGGATAAAGCTGAAGAAGCTTTAGCCAAAGCACTTGACTCTATAGGTAAAGAATATAAAGTTAATCCTGGAGATGGAGCTTTTTACGGACCTAAATTAGATTTTAAATTAAAGGACTCTATGAAAAGAATATGGCAATGTGGAACTATTCAACTAGATATGAATCTACCTGAAAGATTCGATTTAACTTATATTGATTCAAAGGGTAAGAAAAAAAGACCAGTAATGTTGCATAGAGCTTTATATGGATCTATTGAAAGATTTATCGGTATTTTGATTGAACATTATGCAGGGGCTTTTCCTACTTGGATGGCACCTGTTCAAGTAAAATTAATACCGGTAAATAACAAATATCATTTAGATTATTGTCTTAAATTAATGGACAGTTTAAAAGAAAAAGGTATTCGAGTTGAAATTGATGAACGCGACGAAAAACTAGGATATAAAATTAGAGAGGCTCAAACAAAAAAGATTCCATATCAATTAGTAATAGGAGATAAGGAATTAGAAAATAATCAAGTAAATTATAGAAAATATGGAGAACAAAAACAAACTGCTGTTAGTCAAAAAGCATTTATTGAGTTAATTGTTAAAGAAGTCAAAGAAAAATTATAATGAAAAAGGCTAGGCATTAACTGTTAAGCCTTTTTTTAAGGGTTTTGATAACTGAAAAATCAGGGTCTATATATATTGTTTTTTGATTTATATAATTTACATATGAACCTAACATTCCAGGTATTTTTTTAATATATTTTATTTTAGTATAATCTACAGGAACTGAACTTGAATCTTTACTTTTAGAATGAATAACCGCGAGGATAGCTGCTGTTCTTATCATTGATTCATTTAAAGGATTAAAGCTTCCTATAACGACATGAGAACCCGTTTGATTTTTTACATGAAACCACCAATATTCTTTTTTCGCAAACTTATGAGTCAAGTAATTATTTTGAATATTATTCTTTCCAACATAGTATTCGATATTGTTATTATCTATGTAAGTATCAAAATTAGGTTTGAGTTTTTTCTTCTGACTTTTTTTCTTCTTGGAAAGAAAGCCGTTAGCTATTAACTCATCTTGAATTTCATATAAATCGTTTAAAGAATGCATATCTTTAATTTGATTTATTAAATCATTAAAATATTGTATTTCTCTTTTTGTAATTTTAATTTGTTTATTAATGTAATATACGGCATTCTTTTGTTTTTTATATTTAACATAATATTTATTAGCATTTTCAATTGGGGTTAATAATCTATTTAACTCTATTTCAATATTTTTGTTTAATTCATATGAAAAACCATGATAAACTCCATCACCTCTAGAAATTTTATGGTGGTTAGTGATTAATATATCACCTTTTATACGTAAAATATCATTGTCAAGTGCACGGTTGTAATCTACTAATAGCTTTTCTAGTTTATTTCTCTTTCTTTTATATTCTCGCTTTGCAAAACTAAATAAATATTTATGTATTTGTTTAACGCGTTCTAATGAAGAAGCTTCATTAAAATAAAAATCTAATAGCTCTGATAGAGAAGGGAAATAAACTTGATTTTTATCAAAAATATCAAAATAATAAAATTCTGTTTTATTTCCTAAAGAAATAGTTGGTTTAACTGGTTCTTTTTCAGTCTGTTTGTATAGTTCAAATAATTTTAGATGATTATAATTTGCTTGTTTTAATAAATATTTAGCGAATAAAGGAGAAGTTCCCCTTATATTTTGAATTATATCTTTATAAGTTGTTTCTGATTGAAATAGTTTTTCTATTTCTTGATAATTATCTGGATTTAATTTATTATCTTGCGGTAATTTATAAATTGAACCATTTATAATAGTTCTATCAATTGATTCAAATGGGGATATATGCTTATAGGCATTTAAAATAATTCTATCACTATTTAATAAAATTAAATTAGTATAACGGCTAAACATTTCCATAATTAAATAAATAGTAACCCTATCACCGATTTCATTAGTCGTGTTTAAAGTTATTTCTACAATTCTATCATTTTGAAGGGTTTTAATGGCTTTTATAAAACTTCTTTCAAGATGTTTTCTTAAAAACATACAAAAACCACCAGGAGTATAATCTGATGAATAGTTTTCTTTCGTCAGATTAATTCTAGCTAGTGAAGTTGATAAAGATATATATAATTTTCTATTTTGATTATGATATCTAATATTAAACAAGAAATCAGTCTTTCCAAGCTGACTGATTTTTTGAACTCTTCCTGAATAAAGAGAATTATGCAATTCTTTTGCTAGAAAATGAAGAAAACGTCCATCTACACTCATATCATCACCAAAATTATTATAACATAGATTAAAAATAATTTACTATTTATTGTATTTGTGTTATCATATATCATAATAATTGATATATATGTATAATACTTAAATCTTTTTGTGATTGGGGGGATTTCTTTGAAGCTTAATGATAAAGGGTTGTTAGTAGTCATTAGTGGACCTAGCGGAGTAGGAAAGGGAACGATAAGAAAAGCATTATTTGAAATCCCAGATAATAATTTTTGTTATTCTGTATCAATGACAACTAGAAAACCTCGCGAACACGAAGTTGATGGACAGGATTATTTTTTTGTCACGAGAGATGAATTTGAAAGACGCATTAAAGAAAATGGATTTTTAGAATATGCAGAGTTTGTTGGGGAATACTATGGTACTCCAATTGATTATATAGAGAAGCAAATGGAAGCTGGGAAAGAAGTTATTGTAGAAATTGAGGTTCAAGGAGCTTTACAAATTCAAGAAAAGAACTTAGATGCAGTATTCATTTTCATAGTTCCACCGTCAAAAAAAGCCTTGATAGAGAGGCTTAAGAATAGAGGGACAGATTCAAAAGAAGTAATCAAGAAACGTGTTGAAAAAGCAGAAAGAGAATATTCTTTAGCTTATAAATATGATTATATTGTAGTTAATGATGAAGTATATAATGCGGCTGACCGTATATACGCAATCATTCGAGCTGAACATGCAAAAACAGAAAGATCGATACATAAATATTATAAACTCATGGAGGGTAAACAATGATAAAAGAAAAAGATTTAGAAAAGCTAAGGGAGATGAAAGAAAAATTAAACTATCGACCTATGCAAGGAAATAGATTTGGTGATTATGCTTTTAGTGGAGATTTAGAAGGAAAAACCACAAAACAAGTAAAGAAAAATACAGAGGGATTGCGTTATCCATCAATTGATGATTTACTTCAGGTTGTTGATTCTAAATATAAACTAGCATACATAGCCGCAAAAAGAGCTAAAATTATAAAAAAAGATGGTTACTCATCTGTAGAAAATAGATGTGTAAAACCTGTAGGTAAAGCTTTAGAAGAAATTCTAGAAAAAAAAGTTACAGCTAAATTTTAAACAGCTTCGGCTGTTTTTTATTTTCACAAGTTTTCATAAAAAAACTCTGAAATAATATGTTATAATATATTTTAGTTTGGAGATGGTTTTTTGAATTATATAGATACACTTTTAAAACAAATAGATTTAGAAGACGAAATGATTAAAGAATATTGTACAGTTAATAGTGTTGAAGTCGATGAAATCTCTGAGACATGGACATTTTATTTGCATTTTAAACAAACAATACCTATTTTACATTATCGTAATTTTATCAATCATTTAAATAAAATTAAAGATATAATATCAAGTGTGAAAGAAATCGATTATCATATTGTTTTTGATTTTGTAGATAAAGAAATGGTTCTTGATTATTACGACTATGTTATTGATATTATCTTAGATAATAACAAACGAATTTTACCATTAAAAGAGTATCCCACTGATATAGAAGAAAAAACTATTAAAATATATGTTCCTCAAGGAGCCATAAGCGCTTCTATATTTCGTAATGAAATAGAAGCTGAATTAAGAAGAAATGGCATTATTTATAAAGTTGAAATTGTAATCGATGAATTACAATCCACAATAGATGAAAAAATTCAAGATGATATAAAAACATTTATCGAAGCTAATAGAATTGATTTTGATTCAGAAATTGAATATGTATATTTAACACAGGGTAGTGAAATCAATAACTTTACTTCTATTTCTACGATTCCGAGGACAGAGATAGAATTAGAAGAATATAAAGAACGCCATGGTGGAAAAGCTAATATTTCTATTCAAGGGGTTTTAGTATATTCAGAAATAATAGAAAATAAAAATTATGCAATGGCAAAATTAGTTGTAACTGATGGAGAAGATTCTATTTTCTTAATGAAAAAAAACTTAAAGGTTTCTGATATAGAATTTTATAAATCTATAGCGAAAAACTATGGTATAAAAGCAAGATGTTATGCTCAATATGATAGCTTTTCTCAAGAAGTTATATTAGTTCCAATTGCTATAGCAAAATCTAAAAAATCAATAAAAAGTGATTTGAGAGTTGATAGCACAACCGAAAAACGCGTAGAATTACATTTACATACTAAAATGTCAGCTATGGATGGAGTTAATGAAATTTCTGAATATCTTGACCGCGCCAATGAATGGGGACATAGAGCGATTGGAGTTTCAGATATTGGCTCAGTACAGACATTTCCCGAATTATATAACAAGACAAAAGATGGGCCTATTAAACCATTATATGGATTAGAAATGGTCTTTGTCGATGATGAATCCATAACCATCACAAAGGGTGAATCCAATGCATTATTATCAGAGGCAACTTATGTAGTTTTCGATATAGAGACAACTGGATTATCCATAACATATGATACTTTAATTGAAATAGCAGGTATTAAAGTTAAAAATGGAGCTATTTTAAGTAAGTTTTCGGAATTGATTAATCCTAAAAAAGAGATTTCCAAATTTACTGAGAACCTTACTGGAATTACAAACCAAATGGTTCAAAATAAAAGATTCTTAAACGATGTTTTAAAAGATTTTCACGATTTCAGTAAAGGATGCATTTTAGTTGCCCACAATGCAGATTTTGATTTAGGATTTTTAGAACATAATTATCGCAATTTTGGAATAACTAATAAAATTAATCCTTCAATTGATACTTTAATTTTAGCTAAGGTATTATTGCCTAAGAAAAAACGATTTTCTTTAGATAGATTATGTAAAGAATTTAAAGTAACTTTGAATCAACATCACCGTGCAATCAATGACGCTGAAGCTACTACTGAAGTGTTCTTGCACTTACTTGAGAAAGTCAAAAATAAAGGATTCAATAGATTTAGAGATATGAATCTAATGATACCCAGAGAAGATGTTTATAAATATCCCTATCCAACGAGTATAAATCTTTTAGTTAAGCAACAAATAGGTTTAAAAAATTTGTATCGCTTACTATCAGATGGATTAACCACGTATTATGAACGAAATGCAAAATTGTTGAAAACTCGCTTACAAAAGTTTAGAAAAGGTTTATTAGTATCTAGTGGGTCTTTTAATTCTTACTTCTTCGAGATAGCCAAAAATAAAACTAGAAAAGAATTGGTTGAAGCTGCGCGATTTTATGACTTTCTTGAAGTTCAACCTCCTAGTCATTTCGTTTATTTAGAAGAAGAAAATCCTAATTGGAAAAATATGATTCAAGATGTAATAAAGCGAATTGTTGAAGTGGGAAAAGAACTAAATATTTTAGTTGTAGCTACCTCTGATGTATATCATCTAGATCCGCGTGATATGAAATATAGAGAAATTATGATTAATACTCCTGTTGTTGGAGGTGGATTACATTCTCTTTATTATAAAAAAAACAAACCTAATCAATACTTTATGACGACAGAAGAAATGTTAGCTGAGTTCGATTTTTTAGGTAAAGAAACTGCATTTGAAATAGTTGTTAAAAACAGTAATATAATATCTGATTCAGTAGAAAACATAACAATTATTCCTGATAAATTGTACGCTCCTACAGATGAGTTTTTAGCAGAAAAAGGAATACCATCAATCAGAGATAAAGTAGAAAAAATGGTAAATGAAAAAGTAAGAAAAATATATGGAGATCCTTTACCAGAAATAGTTAAAAGCAGGATGGAAAGAGAGTTAGGAAATATTATTAAGCATCAATTTTCAACTATTTATTTTATTTCTCATTTAATGGTTAAAAAATCTTTGAAAGATGGATACTTAGTTGGTTCAAGAGGTTCTGTTGGTAGTTCATTTGTGGCTACACTTTTAGATATCACTGAAGTAAATCCCTTACCACCTCATTATGTCTGTCCGAAATGCCATTTTTCAGCTTTTAAAAAGACAAATGAGGAAAAAATAGTTTTAGGTGAAAATGATTTTGAAAAGAAATATGCACAAATATTTGAAAATACAGATTGTGGATGGGATTTACCAAAAGCAAAATGTCCAAACTGCGGTATGGAAATGATAAGAGATGGTCATGATATTCCATTCGAAACATTTTTAGGATTCGAAGGAGATAAGATTCCTGATATTGACCTAAACTTTTCAGGCGAATATCAAAGTGAAATGCATGAATATATTAGAGAATTATTTGGTAAAAATCACGCATTTAGAGCTGGTACAATTGGAACATCCGCCGCAAGAACATCATTTGTTATGGTTAGAGATTATTATGAAAAGATAAATGAGAAAAGAATAAAAAAAGGTCTAGAACCAATCAAGATTAGACGTGCTGAAATGGAACGTCTTGCAAGAGGCATTGAAGGAGCTAAACGCTCGAGCGGACAACATCCAGGAGGAATTGTAGTTGTGCCTAACACTAATGAAATATATGATTTTACACCTGTACAATATCCTGGTAATGCATCTGATAAGAGTTGGAAAACAACTCATTTCGATTATCATTCAATAGAAAAGAATTTATTTAAATTAGACGTTTTAGGTCATGACGATCCAACAATGATTCGCTATCTAATGGATTTGGTTCACCAAAATCAAAATGAATTTTCATTTGATGATGCTAAATCTATACCAGTTGATGATACAAATGTATATAAACTTCTATCTGGTACCGAGGTTATTGGTTTGACAAAAGAGGATTTAGATAGTGAAGTAGCTTCCTTTGGTATCCCGGAATTTGGAACTAATTTTGTAAGAGGAATGCTTACACAATCGCGTCCAAAAACTTTCGCTGAACTTGTTAAAATTTCAGGGTTATCTCACGGTACAGATGTTTGGATTGGAAATAGTCAAACCCTTGTTGTTGGGTCAAATAAATCATTTGATAAAGTGGATTTTAAAGATATTATAGGTTGTCGAGATGATATCATGGTTGATTTAATTGATTATGGGATTGAACCAACAAAAGCTTTTGAAATTATGGAATTTGTACGAAAAGGGAAAGCGGCTAAAAAACCAGAAAAATGGGAAGAATACGCTAATATTATGAGAAAAAATCATGTCCCTGAATGGTATATTTGGTCATGTTCAAAAATACAATATATGTTTCCAAAAGCACATGCTACAGCTTATGTATTAATGGCTATGAGAATAGCTTGGTTTAAATTATATAAACCTATATATTTCTATTCAGCTTATTTTTCTAAACGAGCATCTCTGTTTGACGCAAATGCATTTTATAATAATTACGAAGGAATTAATCGTAGGATTAAGGAGATTAAAGAATTAGGTAATAACGCAAGCGATAGAGAACAGGGTTTACTTACAGTTCTTGAAGTGGCTTTAGAGATGGTAAAACGTGGCTTTAGTTTTAAACCAATTAATTTATATCGTTCTGATGCTAGAAATTTTATAATAGATGATGATAAAAAGTCTTTGATTTTACCGTTTATAGTTGTGGATTCTTTAGGGATGAATGTAGCTGAGACAATTATTAAAGCGCGTGATATAAAACCGTTTATATCAAAACAAGATGTTAAAAACAGAACGAAACTCAGTACAACGTTATTTGCTCGTCTAGAAGAATTAGGAGCATTTGATGGTATGATAGAAAAAAATCAGATGTCTTTATTTGATTTATAAAAAACTTAATTTTATCATAAAATCTTCAAAAAAATAATGTATAATATTTCTTACGGAAATAGGAGGTTACATATGAGAATGTTTAGAAGTACAAATCCGGTATTTAGAAGTGTTAGAGAAGATACATATGCCAGTGTGGAACCTGTAACTTATGCAAATGTAACTTACAAGACAATGTTTTTGATTTTGTTAGTTGCAATTAGCGCTTTTGGTATAATTCAATATGGCCAAATCAATATTGGAATGTTATATGGAGCTATAATCGTTGGATTTATTTCCGTTATTATTGGAACTAGATCTATTCGTTTATCACCAATATTTTCATCCATCTATGCTTTGTCAGAAGGAGTTGTTTTAGGAGTAGTATCTAGTATGTATGCATCTGTATATGAAGGGATTATTCCTACAGCATTATTGACAACCTTTATGGTGTTATTGTTAATGATGGTTTTGTATTCAACCAAAATAATTAAGGTCACAGAAAGATTTGCGTCTATATTAGTTATTTCCTTATTGGCTTTAATTATTATGTCATTGGTTAATATCTTCATAGGATTTAGTAGTCAATTTTACTATATTATTGTTGTGATAAGCGCTGCTTTATCTGCTTTCTTTTTATTGCTCGATTTTAGAAATATAGAATATGCAGTTGAATCACAATTAGATAAAAAATATGGTTGGGTATTAGCATTGGGTTTATTAGTAACCATTGTGTGGATATACATTGAAATGTTGCGATTACTTGCAATATTTGGTCGTAGAAATTGATTCATACTTGCAATATTTATAATTATTGTTATAATGTTTATATATTAATACGAAGAAGAAAAAGTAGTAATTAGGTTTGGTTTTTATAAGAGAGAAATGTCAAGTGGTGAAAGCATTTTTAAAAACTACTAATGAATTCATTTTCTAAGTGAGACTAATCATCTCCGCAATCCTGCGTTAAAGGAAATAAGAGCCAGTTTTTTATCTGGAACTAAGGTGGTACCACGGTTAAGTATAAATCGTCCTTTAAGGGCGGTTTTTTTTGAGGAGGAAAAGATGGAACAAAAACTAATAAGTTTAATTAAACAATTAGAGACAAAATTGAAAGAGATTGAAACCATCAATGATTTGAATCTATTAAAATCTGAATATTTAGGTAAAAAAAGTGTTTTTAATGATTTGATGAAAGAATTAAAAAATGTTTCTAAAGAAGAAAAACCTACGGTTGGTAAAATGATAAATGAAGCTAAACAAACTATAGCTAAAAGAATAGAAGAAGCAAAACTTTCTTTAGAACAAAAAATGGTAGAACATAAAATCAAAACTGAAACAATAGATGTTACATTACCAGGAAAGAATATGAATATAGGTTCAAAACATTTAATATCACAAATTATTGAAGAAGTAGAAGACATTTTTATTGGACTTGGATATACTGTTAAAGAAGGTCCTGAAATTGAAACGGATTTATATAATTTTGAAATGCTAAATTTACCTAAAAATCATCCTGCAAGAGATATGCAAGATTCTTTATATATATCTGAGGAAAAACTTTTAAGAACTCATACTTCTCCAGTTCAGGTAAGAAGTTTATTAGAAAATAAAAACCAAGAACCTATGAAAATTATCTGTCCAGGAAAGGTATATAGAAAAGATGATGATGATCAAACACATTCTCATCAATTTACTCAAATTGAAGCATTGGTAATTGATCATGATGCAACTCTAGCTGATTTAAAAGGTACTCTTTTATTCGTTGCGAAAAAACTATTTGGTGAGGATAGAGAAATACGGTTAAGACCATCATTTTTCCCCTTCACAGAACCAAGTGTTGAAGTTGATGTAACTTGTTACAAATGCGGTGGAAAAGGATGTAGCATGTGTGGATATACTGGTTGGATTGAAATACTTGGCGCAGGCATGGTTAATAATAATGTTTTAAAAAATGCTGGTTATGATCCAAATAAATTTCAAGGGTTTGCGCTTGGAATGGGAGTTGAGCGCATTGCAATCTTAAAATATGGAATAGACGACATACGCGCTTTTTACACTAATGATTTACGCTTCAATCAACAATTTAGGGGGAAATAAACAATGAAAGTATCATTACATTGGTTAAAAGAATATGTAGAACATGAATATGATGTTTCTTTAATAGAAGAGTTATTTAATTTAAAAAGTCAGGAAGTAGAAGCTTTTTATAAATTAGTCAATATTGAAAATCTTGTGATTGGTGAAGTCAAAACATGTGAAAAACATCCCGAAGCTGATAAACTAAATGTAACCACAGTAGATGTTGGTGACGAGGTATTACAAATCATCTGTGGAGCTCCCAATGTAGCTAAAGGACAAAAAGTTATTGTTTCTAAAGTAGGATGTGTTTTACCAGGTAATTTTAAAATAAAAAAAGCTAAAATTAGAGGAATTGAATCATATGGAATGATTTGTTCTTTAGAAGAACTTGGAATTAAAGACTTTGATTCTGAAGAAACAGGAATTTATGTTTTAGGAGATGATGCCTTAGTTGGTAAAGATCCTCTTGAATATTTATATTTAGATGATTATGTTTTAGATTTAGATTTAACAGCTAATAGGCCTGATTTATTATCGATTGAAGGGATTGGATATGATTTAGCTTGTATATTAGATAAAGAATTGTTTCTAAAAGAACATAAATATACACATAAAAAAATTGAGAATCCAATTGAAGTGTTTACTGAAACTAAAGATTGTTTAGCTTATTATGGACAGATAATTGATAATATTAAAATTAAACAAAGTCCATATTGGTTAAAATCTAGATTGTTAGCTTCAGGTATCAGACCGATTAATAATGTTGTGGATATTACTAATTATGTAATGCTAGAATATGGACAACCTTTACATGCTTTTGACTATGATAGTTTGAAAGCAAAAACTATTTTAGTAAGACACGCAAAAGAAGATGAAGAACTGATTACCTTAGATGGTGAAAAGCGTAAATTACTAAAAACAGATGTTGTTATTACAGATAGTTTAAAACCAATTGCTTTAGCTGGTGTTATGGGGGGGATAGATACAGAAATTAAATCAACTACAACTAAAATATTATTAGAATCAGCGTATTTTGATCCGATATGTATTAGGAAAACATCAAAGAGATTAGATTTAAAAAGTGAATCATCAACTCGTTTTGAACGCGGTGTTGATCCTAATAAGATTAAAAAAGCACTTGATTATGCAACTGAATTATTTATTAAATTAGCAGATGGTGAGGTATTGGGAGAATATAGTTTCTTCGATAAAACAAATAAACAACCAAAAGAAATTAAATTATCTCTTGAAGAGCTTAATAGAGTAACTGGATATCCTTTTTCTAATAGTGAAGTTAAAAAAATATTAAAACGCCTACGTTTTGATTATAAAATACATAATAATGATATATTTTATATTTTAGTTCCAACAAGAAGACAAAATATTTATGGATATCAAGATATAATTGAAGAAATAGTACGCATTCATGGATATGATTTAATACCTGTAACATTGCCAAAAACTCCAACATCAGGTTATTTATCAAAAAAACAAAGGCTAAGAAGAACTGTTAGAGAATATTTTGTAAATAAAGGGTTTAATGAAACAATTAGTTATTCCCTAGTAAACAAAGAAGAAGCCGTAGAATTTGATAAAACTGTCAATAAAACTATTTCAATTTTAAATCCAATTAACAAAGATAGAAATGTTTTAAGACATTCCTTAGTACCTTCATTATTAAAATTATTGAGATATAATATATCACGTAAAATCGAAGATGTTTTTTTATTTGAACTAGGACGTTCATATTATGAAGATAAGGAAATAGAATTGTTAAGTGGTGTATTATATGGGGTGAATTCATCTACACTTTGGCAAGGTAAAAAGGAAGTGGTTGATTTCTATTTGTTGAAAGGGATTATCGAAGGTTTATTTAAAAAACTATATATAGAAGATTATAAAATTATAAAATCACAAAACCCTGTTAATTCAATGCATCCAGGAATGACAGCTGATATTTATATCAAAGAAGAATATATCGGATTTATTGGAAAACTTCATCCACAAAAGGAATATGATTTGGGTACAAATAAAACATTTGTTTTTGAATTAAACTTTGATATTATATCAAATAACTACGATTTAAATTTGGTTATGAAACCTATTTTAAAATACCCTAGTGTTATTAGAGATTTAGCTATAGTAGTAGATAAAAATATAGAAGCTGATAGGATAATAAAAGAAATTAAAATAGCTTCTAAAAAAGCTTTAACTGATGTATCTATTTTTGATCTTTATCAAGGAGAAAAAATTGAAGAAAACAAAAAATCTATTGCCTTATCATTGACTTTACAAAATCCTAATAAAACATTAGAAAACCAAGAAGTGGATAAGATCATCGCGAGAATTTTAAAACATCTTGATAAAACACTCAATGCAAAACTTAGATAATAGAGGTCACTCTTATGTGACCTTGTTTTTTTAAAAAGATAAAAAGATAAATATTGGATATTATGATATAATCATAGTAAATTATATAGAAGAAGGAAAATTATGTTAAAATTTTATGATTTAACAGTTGATAAATTAAAACAACTATTAATTAAAAAAGAATATAAGGGATTTAATGCAGATCAATTATATAAATGGGTATATGGAAAATTAGAATTGGATTATGATAAAATGACCAATATAAGTAAATCTTTACGCGAAGAATTAAAACAAATTATGGAGATTAAAAATTTAGAAGTTCATTCAGTACAAAAATCTAGTGACGGGACAATAAAATTTTTATTTAAGTTAGAAGATGGAAGTTTAATTGAAACTGTACTTATGACTTATAATTATGGAAAAAGCGTATGCGTAACATCCCAAGTAGGATGTAATATGGGGTGTAATTTTTGTGCATCAGGTTTAATTAAAAAAGCGAGAGATTTAGAAGTATTTGAACTTGTTTCGCAGATTACAACTGTAGAAAAATATCTTGGAGTTAGAATTAGCCATGTTGTAGTAATGGGGACTGGTGAACCTTTTGATAATTACAATAATGTTATGGACTTTATCCGTATTATTAATTACAAACATGGGTTGCAAATTGGATCAAGACATATTACTGTTTCCACTTGTGGAATTATACCTAAGATTTATGAATATGCTAAAGAAACAATCAGAACTAATTTAGCAATATCTTTACATGCATCTAATGATAAATTACGAAATTCAATAATGCCTATTAATAAGTCATATCCGTTGAAAGATTTAATTAAAGCATGTAAAGATTATTATGAAATAACTAAGAGAAGAATAACTTTTGAATATATTCTTCTAAAAGATGTAAATGATTCTGTAGAACAAGCCAATGAATTAAGTGACCTTATTAGAGGGATTAATGCTTATGTAAATTTAATTTCATACAATCCTGTTAAAGAATTTCAATATGAAAAAACAGATAATTCAAGAGCGTCTCGTTTTTATTCTCAATTAATCAAAAGAGGAATTAACGCTACATTAAGAAGAGAACAAGGCTCTGATATAGATGCTGCATGTGGTCAATTAAGATATAAAAAAGAAAACACAGTTTAAGTATAAATGGTTTGATTTTTATGGCTAAAAATGGTAGAATAACTCTGTTAATTTTTTTAGGAAAAAGGTGAATGAATTATGATTAAAAAAATAAAAAAAATAGCATTATTAACCGGAGGAGGAGACTGTTCTGGATTGAATGCAGTTATTCGTGCTATAGTTAAAGCATCAATATTAAAATATAATTATGAAGTTATAGGCTTTAAAGGTGGGTATCACGGGTTATACATGGATGATTACATCAAATTAGATTTAAAAGCAGTTTCAGGCATATTTCATCAAGGTGGAACCATCTTAAAAATGTCTAGTAAAGATAATTTATTTAAATATAAGATGAAAGATGATAAAGGAAATGTAATTTATAAAGATGTATCTGATATTGCAATAGCTAATTTAAAAAAACACAATATTGATGTTTTAGTTATTATCGGTGGAGATGGAACCCTAACTTCAGCTAGAGATTTTGCAAGAAAAGGTATTAATATAATTGGTATTCCAAAAACAATAGATAATGATGTTCCAGCCACAGAAATAACATTTGGCTATAGAACAGCATTAGATCACATTATGCTAAGTCTAGATGCTTTGCATACTACTGCATACTCTCATGATCGAGTTATGATTCTTGAAGTAATGGGAAGAAATGCTGGATGGTTAGCTTTAGAAGGTGGGATTGCTGGGTCAGCTGATGTTATTTTAATTCCGGAAATACCATATGATATAAATTCTGTAGCGCAAACTATTTTTGATCGATATAATCGCGGTTCTAAATTTACAATTATTTGTATATCTGAAGGGGCTAAACCTATTGGAGGAAGTGTCACAATTAAAGATATTGATGATGATAGCCCGGATTCTGTTAAATTAGGAGGAGTTGGGAGACAATTAGCCGCTGATTTAAGAAAAATAATAAAACCAGTTACTGGACAAGATATAAGAGTGACACAACTAGGATATATTCAAAGAGGTGGAGTAACAAATACATTCGATAGAGTATTAGGAACTCAATATGGAGCTCACGCTGTTAAAATGATAGCTGATAATGAATTTGGGAGAATGGTTATAATTAAAAATGACCGAATGGATTCAGTTAGAATTGAAGAAGTAGTTGGTTCAGGACAAACAGGGCAAACAAGCGCTGGTGGAGCGAGAATAGTAAATCCACATGGTCATATTGTAAGAGCAGCTAGAGATATTGGAATCACATTTGGTGATTAAAAATAAAAAGGAGAAAATATGGAATTAAAAGGAAGTAAAACAGAAAAAAATTTACAAGAAGCTTTTGCGGGAGAATCAATGGCTAGAAATAAATATACATATTATGCATCAAAAGCCAAAAAAGAAGGGTATATTCAAATAGCTGATTTCTTTTTAGAAACAGCACATAATGAAAAGGAACATGCAGAAATTTGGTTTAAATTACTACATGATGGAGGAATTTCGACAACTAAGGAAAACTTAAAAGACGCAGCTAACGGTGAAAATTATGAATGGACGAAAATGTATAAAGAATTTGCTGAAATAGCGCGTGAGGAAGGGTTCACAAAAATAGCTTTTCTTTTTGAAAAAGTAGCTCTTATTGAAAAGAGACACGAAGAAAGATATTTGAAATTATTGTCTAGATTAAATGAAGATTTAGTATTTAGCGCTGATAATGATGAACAAATTTGGATTTGTTCAAATTGTGGACACATTCATGTGGGGAAAAAAGCTCCTGAAATTTGCCCAGTATGTGATCATCCAAAATCATACTTTAGGAGATATGTGGAAACAATTTGAAGCATTTGAAGGCTAAAGGCCTTCTTTTTTTCTTTTTTTGGTATAATATAAATATAATCGTTATTGGAGGCAATATTTGAAAAAAGGAAGAATTATAAAACTTATTGGTGGATTATATACTGTTCAAGATAAAGAAAAAAACAAATACAATGTTAAACCTTTAGGAATATTTAGATATCGTAATATATCACCAAAAGTTGGAGATATTGTGGAATTTAATACAGATAATATTACCAATATTTATCAAAGAAAAAACGAATTATATCGTCCTATGATTGCTAATGTAGATCAAGTTTTAATTATAAATTCAGCTAAAAAGCCTAATTTTAGTTTCTTATTATTAGATAAATTTCTCGCTATGATTACTGCTTTTAATATTCAGCCAGTAATTATAGTATCTAAAATTGATTTAATGTCAAAAGAAGAATTAATAGAATTTAAAAATAGACTTTCATATTATAATCAATATTTTCCAATAATTTATTACAGTTCAAAAACAAAAGAAGGTATAAATGAAATATTAAAACTTGTTTCTAATAAAGTAAATGTGCTTGCAGGGCAAACTGGTGCGGGGAAATCTTCGCTTTTAAATTCAATTAATCCGGATTTAAATTTAGAAACAAATGAAATATCTAAAGCGCTAGGTAGAGGGAAACACACCACAAGACATGTTGAGATATTTGAATTTGGTAAAGGATATATAGCTGATACACCAGGATTTTCAAAGCTTGAATTCCAAGATTTTGAAGCTGATCAATTAAGATATTATTACCCTGATTTCTTTGAGAAAAGCTCTAAGTGTAAATTTAATGGGTGTACTCATACACATGAACCAGGGTGCGAAATTAAAAGATTAGTTAATGAAAATAAAATACCAAGAATAAGGTATGATAATTATTTACAAATTTATCAAGAAATTTCAAATATAAAACGTGTATATAGGGGGAATAACAAATGAATGTATCTCCATCTTTTTTAAGCTGCGATTTTACAAATTTAGAGGATGAAATTAAATCTATTTCATTAGCTAAATGGATTCATTTTGATGTTATGGATGGTAAATTTGTGCCTAATATCACATATAATCACACCAAGCTAAAGGAAATTAAAAACTATTCAAATCAGTTTTTTGACTGTCATTTAATGATAGAAAATCCAGAGATACATGTTCAAGATTATATCGATGCAGGAGCTGATTTAATAACCTTTCATTATGAAGCGACTGATGATTATATGTCTTTAATTAAGTATATACAAAGTAAAGGAATTAAAGCAGGAATTTCTATTAAGCCTAATACAAAAGTAACTGAATTAGATAATGTATTAAACATTATAGATTTGATTTTAATTATGAGTGTAAAGCCGGGAAAGGGCGGACAAAAATTTCTAACAAATTCAATTAATAAAATTGCATATTTAAATAAAAAAAGAACTGAATTCAATTTAAAATATTTAATTGAGGTAGATGGTGGTATAAATTTAGAAACAGCAAAACTAGTTAAAAAAGCTGGTTGTGATGTAATAGTTGTTGGATCTTTTATATTTAAAAACATAAACCGTGAACAATTAATTAAGGAGTTAGAAAATGTTTGATAAAATAAAAATATTCGCTGGGCCTAATAACTATGATTTCAAACATTTATATTTTGAAGAAGCAAATGAATTTCTTATAGGAGTTGATTCAGGACTTGAGTATTTAGCTAATATCGACAAGAAAATAGATTTGGCAATAGGAGATTTTGATTCAATTGATTCTTTAAAATATGAGAAAATAAAATCTAAATGTAACAAGATTATCACTTTAAGCACTGAAAAAAAAATGACAGATTTATCATTTGCTTTAGATTATATTTATAATAATATGGACTATAATTCTATTGAGGTTTATGGTGGAATTAGTGGAAGAGTTGATCATTTTCTAGCTAATAT
>CAZSZZ010000012.1:0-18974 GCA_964611005.1 uncultured Candidatus Izemoplasmatales bacterium
AATATATTCTGCCTATATATAGACATATTAATGAAAATAATCATTTTTATTAAATTTTTTACGCTTAATATCATTGAATTTATAAAGTGAATTATTATTCATGCATAATTTTTTTCATTATCTTATTGTTTTTTTATATATGATAATATACAATAGTTTTGGTGACAAACTATTAAAAGTCAAGAGAAATAAGTAATGAAATTTTGAGCATTGATAAAAAACCCTTAAAGAAGAGATAAGTTATTTAATACGTAGCAATTTACATCATTTTAGCGACTAAGTAATGAAGAACAATTGTTAGTTATTTTTGTTGATTTTCATCAAACTAAACATTATGTTTTACTAAATAGAAAATCACTCTGATGAGTTTTTTAGATACATGAGTTAAAGCAACTCTGTGAGTCTTACCTTCATTCCGTTTTTTATGATAATAATCATAGAAAGTTTGGTTATACTTAATCATATATGGAGCTACGTTCATAATGGTTTCTCTAAGATACCAGAACCACGTTTGACCATTTTTCCTGATTTATCAGAAGTGCCTGATTGAATTACAGATGGTTCTAAGCCAGCGAAAACTAGCATAGCTGCAGGAGAATGAAAAGAACTAAAATCATGGTATTCTGAAATAATAGACAAAGCAGAAACAAAACCAATACCAGGTATTGAAAAAACAGGAGAAACAATCGTTTTATAAAGAACGGCTAAATGATTTTTAGTAATTTCAACTTCACAATTAAAAGCTAAGTATATACACAAGCATGATTGGAGTTGAGCGTTTAAAACATCACTAGAAAAACCAATACTTTCCTTGGATAAAGCTTTAAGATTAATAAATTTCGGATATGAAAAATGTCCTCTGGAGACTTTATATATTTTATCAAAAGATTTTGAGTTTAAATTAGATATACGTTCAGGGGTTTGATAGTTTTCTAATATAAATAAAGCAGTTTTAGAGAACCGATTATTGAAGAAGGGTTTAAATTCAGGGAAAACATAATCTAAGGTATTTGTTAGACAGACCATCTCTTTAGACCTTTTCTTAACAATCGTTTTATAATAACGAGTAAGTGACTTTATCTCTTCGATATGGTATGATTTTATTGGATAGACTTTGTATTTTAAAGACAATAAAATCAATGATAGAAGTCGAGAATCGACTTTATCAGTTTTTGTTTTTCTTAGTGTAAGACCGGTTGCATATTTCTTCACTAAGTATGGATTTAACTCCATGTATGTGTAACTATTAAGTTCTAGGAAAACTTTAAGGTTACACCCGTAATGTCCTGTAGCTTCAAAGCCTATCCTTTTAATTTAGCTAGGATCTAAACTATCAAGGACGCTTAATAGTTTTAAGAATCCTTGTTTATCATTTTTGAACTCAAACGAGTCATAAATGATTTAGCCTGTTTCAGTCGCTATGAAACAGTCGTGTTTGTACTTTGAAATATTCATTCCAATCAAGTACATAAAAACACCTCCAAAATAATTGATTCACTGTGGTTAGATACAGTTTCTTATCGATTTAATCACGAATATTAAAGCTCAAGGCTTAACAAACTATTAAAACTATAACAAATAAAAAACTGTGGTCTGAGTCACCAAGAATACTTGCGTTTACGCAGTATAATAATATAGAGACAAATCCACAGTGCTATGTAAATATTATATGACTATCCCCTCTGGTTAAGTCAAGGAAGGAGCATAATTAACTCTGTAATACTTACAGTTTTAATTATACGTGATAATATGGAAAAACTTAATTTTAGATTACCTAAAACTAAAATTGGTGAGCATTCTTTTAAAAAAATAATTCGAGCAGGAAAAACCTTGTTCGCTAAAGATGGCTTTCAAAGCACTTCTATTAATGATATAATCGCAAAATCAAAAGTAGCAGCCGGTACTTTTTATATTTATTTTGATAATAAACTGGCTTTGTATATGTATTTACTGAATGAATATCGCGTTAATATTCGCAAAGCTGCCGCTGACGCAATTAAAAATTGTAATAACAGATATGAAGCTGAAAAAGCTGGGTTATATGCTTTTATTAAGTATGTAAAAAAAGATCCATTAGCATATAAAATTATTTGGGAATCTTTATTTGTGGACCAAGAAATATTTAAAGAATATTATTATTCTTTTGCTAAATCTTATATTCACAACTTAAAAAAATCCGTTGAAAACGGAGAAGTTAGAGCGGATATAGACTTAGAAACAGTTGCATATATTTTAATGGGTATTGCAAATTTCGTTGGTTTACAAATAATTTTTAATGAAGCATCAGATGATGTTGATATAGATTTCGTTGTAAATGAATCTATGAAATTACTTAAAAATGGAATGTTTAATAACAAAAAGGGAGCCTAAAGCTCCTTTTTTAGTGTTTATATACTATCCGCGATAATAGAACTAAAACTTTCAACATTCCAAGGTGGATTCATAATCATTTTTTCTATTTCAATAACTGATTTTGGTTTATTAAAATAATATCCTTGCATAAATCTAATACCTAAATCGTAAATAGTTTTAATCATTTTCTCATCTTCAATGCCTTCAGCTATCACTAGTTTAGAAAATTCATTAGTCTTTCGAATAATTCTCTTAATGATTTCAATATCATAAGTACCATCCATAATCATCAATACATTATCACGATCAAACTTTATAATGCCAGCCCGAATATTTCTCATATCATCTATAATTTCAAAATCATGGCCCAAATCATCAATAGCTAGGCGAAATCCATATTTACTAAATTGGTTGATATTTTCCATAGCTACCTTGTCTTTACTCAATGAATAGAATTGACTTATTTCAAAACAGAATTTTTCAGGACTTAATCCATACTTCTTTGTGATATTAAAAAACTGACTAGCTAATCCTTCTACTTCTAATTGTTTTGGGCTTAGATTTGTTGAAATAAAAAGATCTCCAATTCTTGTTTTACTTAGCCAATTTTTATATTGCATAACATTTTTCTCAAATCCCCAAGTACCAAACCATGTTATGTCTCCTGATAATTCCATAACATTTAGAAACTTACCTGGTGATAATATTCCTTTTGTCGGATGATTCCATCGCAATAAAGACTCTAGTCCAACAATCTTACCTGTTTTAACATCTACAATAGCTTGGTAATATAGTAGAAATTCATCTCTAGAAATAGAACGTTTAATTTCTTGATAATATCCTATATTATGTTCATCAGATTCAATTAAATCTTCAGAATACATATGCACTCTATTTTTACCTGATTTTTTGGCTACATAAGCAGCTATTTCTGCATTATTATACAACTGTTCAGCTGTAATTCCATCATAAGGAAAAACAGTAACGCCAATGGAGGCCGTTAATTCTTGATTAGTAGACCTTAATGGTTTTCTAAATAATTCTAGAAGATCATCTCCAATTTTAGAAATCGTTTCTGCATCAATAAAACCAGTAAAATAGTATATAAATATATCTTCTTTAAAATGACCTGATATGGCGGATTTATCGCCATATTTTTTTAATCTTTTATTTAATTCTAATACTACTTTATTTATAGATTTTTGTGTTGCTCCATCTGTAACCCTTCTAAAATCATCTATGTTTATCAAATAAAAAGTTGAAAGTTCTCCTTCTTTTGTTAAACTAATCAAGCGATTAATTAAAGAAAACAAAGTCATTTTTTTAGAATCACTGAATTCAAGTAAATCTTGATCTTTATTTTCAGAGTCTAATTCTCCTTGTTCTCTTCTCGCTTTCATGGCAAGTTTATTCTTATGTAATTCAGCTATCTCATATGCAATATTTCTATAGAGAAAATATAATACAACTATTGTAATTATAATCAAAATACCCGCGACTATAATTTCAAACTTGTCTGCAGTAGTAGCTAGAAATCTTATATTCATAACATCCCTCTTCCTATTTATTCAAACTTACAAACACGGCTGCTCGTTTTGACTTCGGAATCTTATAAAAACGATCCATAAATATGTAAACATCTTCTAATTTCAATGGTTTAGAAAATATAAAACCTTGAAAAACATCAGTAGCGATTTCTTTTAGGTATTCATATTGTTTCAATGTTTCAACGCCTTCTGCAATAACCTTCATATCTAGATTATGCACAAGATTAACTATTGTCGCAACGATTCTATGATCCGTTGAATTTGCGAAAATTCCATCAACGAATGTTTTATCTATTTTTAAATTGTCAAACGCTATTTGACGCAAATAAGTAAGTGATGCATATCCAGTTCCAAAGTCATCCAAAGAAAGCTTTATTCCTATATTATGCAATTCTTCAATTGTATCTTCTAATAAAACACTCGCTTCAATAAAGAGTGACTCAGTAATTTCAATTGTTAAATAGTTAGGATCAATATCGGTTTCTTTAACTATTTTCTTTACAATTGATACAAAATCTTTTTGAAGAATTTGAACTGGAGAAACATTGACACTCATCATAAAGTTTTTATTGAATTTCTCGCGTATTTCGACTTGAGCAAGACAAGCTTGTCTAAAAATCCAAGTTCCTATTGGAATAATCAAATAAGATTCTTCAGCGTTTGCGATAAATATTTGAGGACCAATTTCACCTAAAGTAGGTGAAGACCATCTAGCAAGCGCTTCAAATCCATATATTTCATTATCATTAGTTACTAATGGTTGATATTTTAAATATATTTGATTTTTATTAATTGCTTGAGCTAATTGTTCTGAGATATCTGCTTGATAACTTACAGACCTAGCTATTTTTTCATTGTAAAATATTATCTTTTTATATCCTTCTTCAGACGTTTTAAAAAGTGCTGTATCACATTTTTTAATTAATTCATTTAATGTATTTCCATCTGAAGGATATATTGATACACCTATATGTAATTTGATTTCAGTTTTAATGTTTTTTACAACTAGAGGTTGTTTAAAATGAACTAATAATCTGTTTAATGCAAATTCAACTTCTTCAAGTGATTCAATGTCTTCTTTAATATAAATGAATTCATTTCCACCATTAAAGAATAGCGTTTTTTGATTTCTAAAAACTTTCTTTAGTTCATCAGCTATTGCCTTTATAAGATTATCTCCGATAATTTGCCCTTTAGTAACATTAATGTTTTTTAAATTATCAACTTGAATTAAACATACAGCTGCTCTAGTCTTGGACTGAAAAATTGTTTGATTTAATTCATTTGCCGCAGATGCGTGATTTTTCAAACCAGTTAAAGCATCATAAGCTAATGCATCATATGTCTTTTTCATCTTTGTTTTAATCTCTTCTGACATATCATTTAATGCTTTCCCTATTTTTTGAAATTCATTATTTTCTATTATTTTTACTTTTTTATCGAAATTACCTTTTTTAATTTCATTAATGGTTTCTAAAATATCTTGTATTGGCATAAATGATTTTTTAACTGAATGATGTATTATTAATCCAATAAATGAAATTAAAATCAATGATAACCCTAAAATAATTAAAAACATTAGTTCGATTGATATATCAGTTTGTGTGTTATATATAGAAACCAATGTATAATTATAATCTTCTATGTCGAGATAAGTGACATTTGACTTGCTATTGAAGGTGTTTAAAAATATTGTGTTTCCTGAAACGTATTGATTGACAATATTATTTACACCAAAATCTTCATATCCAAGTTCGTTATCTTTTTGAATAAAATCAGAGCTATCAGATAAATAATAACTAGATAAAGAATCATCGATATAATATATCATCAAAGGATTATTTTCTATATCATAAAATATTATAATATCATTTTTACTAGGTATGTCTTGATAATATCTATCTAAAACTGTTTTTAATTTTGTAAGTGATATATCTATTCCTACATAACCGATTAGATTATTTTCATCATATACTTTTTCTAAATAAGAAACTATAGTTTCACCACTCGATACATCTATATAAGGTGAAGTGAAAACTGAATCATTATTTTGCAATTGATTGTACCATACACTATTTGTTAAGCTCCATTGATTATCAGATAAAACACTATCTTGATTTATGAAACAACCATCAGTTCCATTTGAACAATTATTGTTAGTTGCGACAAATACATTTTTATATAAATCATCTTCTTGATAGCTTAAAACAAAATCCATTTGGTTGATAAAGTCTGTATATATACTGTAATTAGGATTATTTGAATCTGTTATTATTGCGGGATTTCCTGCATTAATATAATTTAGATAATCGATAATTTTTTGATTGGTTGATAATTTATTTGTATCCAAAGATACATCATCAATAATTTCGTTAAATTGTTCACTAACAATTTGAGATTGATGTTGTGCTAAATCTAATTGAGTTTGAGTATTATTCCAAAAATAAAGAATAACAGTAAAAGAAAGAACTAACACTAAAAACAACGCATCAAGAAAAACTGTTAATGTTACAATATTGTAAATTAAACTTTTTTGTTTTATTTTCTTCTTTTTGTTGCTTTTCATACGTCACCTCATTTATTATTCAAACCAAGATTTTACAAAATCAAATAAGCCAAATGGTATATCAGTACTTGGATTATCAATTTCTCTAATATAAATATTAAACCTTCTCGTTCGATTACTTGTAGCATATTCTATATAGAAATACTTACCCTTCAAATCACTTACATAGTCACTTGCATCATTTAAATAATAATCACCAAATTCAATTTCATAAGTATATATATCATTCAAATACTGATCTAGTGGTAATTCAATTTCAAATGTATAGAATCCCGCCATATTTCTACCAAATTTATATTGATAGTTAGTTTCAGCTGTATAGTAAAATTGAACCATTTTATTGTTTAATCCATTTACAACAGAAAATGTTGGAAAATCATCTGGATCTGTAACACCATATACACTATCATCGCCATTTGTATCTAAGTTCTTTACATTTATAATTACAAGTTCATCGTTGAAATCTTCAGATTGATTAGCCAACGCACAACTTTCTTCAGTACTATCTAAACAGTAATAAATATTAAATACAATTGATAAATTATATGTAACATCAGTTACAGTGATATAGTAATAAACTTGAGTAACTCCATCTTCAGCTGTAACCCTAAATTTAATAATTACTTCTTCACCTTCTTCTGGCTCTTGCAAAGTGTCAGGGAATACTGTATAGTCCGTAACTAATTCATTTAATACTTCTGAACTTGAATTCACATCTGCTTCTGTAGTCCAATACCAAGAAGAAGTTGATTGATCATATGCATACCTTGAAATAGTGGCTCCATATGGTAAATAATCTAAGAAATAAGGTACATAAGAATCAAGTGGTACATTACTTACTTTTCCATCAACTTTGAAGTATGAATATCCCGCTTCATCTGAACCATCATAATCAATTCCTTCAAAGTAAACCGCTGGACTATAAGAAGTAGTAATTGGTATTCCATCTTCATCAGTAATATTAATATCAGGATAAGATGTTTCATTTGCAAGTTCTGAAAACTTAATATCAGACAAATACGCATTAGTCCCAAGGTTTTTAGTTATTATTAAATTAGTTTGGAAAGTTACATAATCAGATGTCGAACCATCGCGATAATATATAAAACTAAAAGTATAAATGCCCGGCAAAGTATCTGAAGTCATATCAATTATTAAATAATCATCTGTGCTGTATGTAATACCAACTATTTGTTCTGGTGTATAAGTAGTATTTCCATCATTTGTTGTTCCTGAAACAGATATTTCAAGATACGAATAAGCTCCTGGATCTATTATATACAAATCAAGGTTTTGGTCAAAGCCTAAATCTACTGTGAATTCAGTTAACGTTGCCTCTCTTGTGGCGAATACTGAATCTAATTCAATATCGTTTCCGTCCTTTAATACTGAAGTTAAATCAACTGTACGTTCAATTAAATTATGAGTATATACAGATTGTGTACTACCATCTTCTGCTTGAACAATATATTCCATTTGATATGTTTTATATCCATCTGTAATTGATACAGATACTAATCTCGCGCTTACAATTTCCGCAAATGGACTAATTTCCAATGTTCCAGCTGTCATAAAATCAATATCAAATGTTGTATTAGATACATAACTTGGTAACCCTGAATTAACAGTGCTTGAATAATTACCAGTACTTGTATCCATATCTACTGGTGCGCCAATATTTATATAAGATGTAATAACATAATCATCATATGAAATAGAACCATTTTCTGAATAATATGTGAAATCAATAATTGAACTATCTTCTGAAGGATCTTTATCAAAATAGCATGTATAAACAGTTGAATTTGGGAAATAACTATATTCAAAATAATAGTCTCCCATTTTAGTCGCATCTATAAAAGTAAATGTAATGCTGTAATATCCAACATCTGAGACTATATTTACTGGAGAAGTAGAAATTGAATAATAACTTGAATCTACTATTGTTCCATCATTATATTTTACCACAAAATTGTCTTGAAAATCATATTCTTGTGTTAATGCACCCTTTGTATCTTCAAAATTTAAGGTAATAGATCCCATTGCATGAACATCACCAAGGCTTCTAACATCGGTTGTCCCAGAAGCATCAATAGCAGATCCACCATTAAATTGAACCGTCTCAATTTGTGTTGTACCTGGTAGTAAATCTAAAGTTGGTGTAAATTCAATAAATACTTCATAATTATTATAATATTCCGTAGTTGCGTATAAATCATCGCCAATAAAAGCTTCTGAATATATAGTGAAATAACCTATCGAATAAGTGACATTACTAGTAATATCATGACTTGGCAGTGTGACATCTAAATCAGCCGGATAACTAGTCGATATAACACTATTTCTTTCAGGATATAACAGTGATCTCAATGACTGAAGTTCTGATGTTGAAGGCGTATGTCCAAAATAATCATCAGGACGAATTGCAATTAAAGCATACGAAGAAATCAAAGCATTAGTGACATCGTATGAAGCTGAAGTTTGAGATTCATCAAAAGCTTCCATAGATAATGAGAATGTAACTGTTTTATTAATATAATCTATATCAGGATTAGATAAAACCGTTTCACTTCCTCCATCTTCATGCATAGTTACATACACAGAATCACTAGGGATGATTTCTGCTTTATCATTAAATGTTGTTTGTCTTAAATCAAGATATCCATCTTCAATAGAAGTATCAAAATCTTTTTTCATAATTGGTGATATAACGTTATAATCCGTATCTAAAGAGATGAATCCTGTGTAATCTTCATCTATCATTCTAATATAAGACATATCAATATTTTTTGGAATAACAGAACCAAATGATTGTCCAGCAGATGTAGAAAGAACATACATACCGTTAGGCCTTGGGGTAGTGAATCTTGAAGCTAATAAATCATTAGGCATATAATAAATATATTCTGTTAAATCTGGATTAGTTCTCATTGGAAAATCTGGATCATACATGTATTCATTATCTATATCTGTAATATTGGAATCATTTGGATTCTCAGTAATCCAAGGAACTTGTACATTATCATAATAAGTAAAATCTTCATCATTCTCAAAATAATCACCAACATCATATGGTTGACTCCAACTCCAACTAGTGTAATGGTAATAATTATTTGTTGATATTGTACTATCTTCAGCCATCACAATTCCTACTTGTTTATATAACACTTCATCATAATAAATATCCCAATCCCTTCTACTCCCACTAACACTTGTTACTATTCCAACTTCTGCATAAAAGCCAGTAAAAACCACCTGTGTAGTATCATCGTTTCTAGCAGAATAATAAATTGCATCATTAAATCTAAAATAACGAGATGAGCTTGAAAAATTATCTACTTGGTCAAGCCTTCCAATTAAATCAATGTTGGGGTTAGCATTAACAATAAAATCAAATGCTCCACCTTCACTTGTCATAACTCCATTTAATCCTCTTTGAAGACGTCCGAAAATACCACCAAATCCTCTTTTACAGCCAGGTGATTCTGGTGTTAAGAGTGTCGGAAAAATAAAAGTATTTTCATCAGTCATATAATAAGAAGAAATATTAGAGTAACTCATTGAATATTTATTAATAGAGGAAACATCGCTATTATCTACTGCTTTAATATCACCATAATTGATAGCTGTTGTAATATTAACTGTTGTATATGTTACACTCGATCCCCCTAAGACATAAGTAGCTCCTACAACACCTCCAGCTACATCTGTAGCTGAAATTGTTCCATGGTTAAGCATACGTTTCATTTCGCTTAATCCATATCCAATAACTCCTCCAGCACTTGAATAAATTGTTGGCCTTTCATCATTACCTTCAGTTGTCGTTACATATATGGTATTACCCGTAGAATAACTACTACCACTTCCAAAGCGTAAAGAGAATGACTTATTAACTTGATTTGTCGAATAAGAAGCTATTGTATTAGATAAAGCTGATATATTTCCGAGATTTAATCCATTGGATAATACTGAATCTTCAATATCATCCACAAGTCCCATTGCTGATGTAATTCCGCCTGCATCTAATTCATCATACAATGCATCTCCTAAAATTCCTCCAGCTCTAACATATTTATTTGTAGTAACTAATACATCACCATTATTTGCAGTATCATATATCCTTGAATCCCCACTAATAGCTGCTGCGGATACTCCTCCAGCTACTATACCAGAATCATAATCAGTTACTAACCCCGCATAATAAGAATCAGTCTCATAACTAAACGAACTTGATGAATTAGAATTATATGCTTTGATATCTCCAAGATTAGCGGAATTTTGAATAGATCCTTTATTAAGAGTCGCAATTCCACCAATAAATGTATTACTAGTTCCATGAATTCCATATAATCCCTGTGTTTCTAATCCATATGAAGTTGAAATATTACCTGAATTCAAACTGTTTATTATTCCTATTGTAGCTATTGGTTGAGTTTCTGATTGTGAAGAATCTTGTAAATCACCAGAAAAATTAGTAACTACAATTCCTCCAATATAAATATTTCCACTACCACTGATTTCAGCGACAGTTATATCACCATCATTAAGTGAATTCTTAATATATTTTCCAGAAGTTAACTGAGTAGAGAATCCCGATACAAAAATACTATAACTTCCTACATCGATGTTAACTACATCGATGTTTCCGTAATTATAGACATTGAGATACTCTACAGATGTATTTCTGGTTATTCCCGCAATATATAAATCTGTAGGTAATATCATTTGTGTAGACCCTGAATTAGACATATAAGAAATATCTCCATAATTAGTAACATAGTTTAAATAAATATCATTATCGTTTTCAGAATAAACAACTCCAGAAATATCATGATAGATTACTGAATCTAAATCAAGATTCCCATAATTATATGCTCTTGAAAGAGTTAAAGAATAACTTGAAATATCATATATTAAATTAACATATTTAAACTGTGTTTGAGTATAAGTAGCTGCTCCTTCAGTAAAATCAAAAGTTCCATGATTAAACAACAAAGCATATTCTATAGCTTCGCTAGAGTTATTTACACCTATTCCAGCAGATATAATATTAGCTGTATCAACTGCATAAGTATGTGTTATATTACCCTCATTATATAGATTAGCAAAAAGATAAGTATCATCTTCTTCTAAATCAGGAGCTAATCCTTCTAATATTCCAAATACTCCTCCAACATATTGAACAGATGGAGTTTCAGTTGAATATTTAACTGATTGTAAATATATATTTCCATGATTAGCCACATTACCCATCTCTATTAAATTATTAGCTGCGTTATAAATGTATCCTACAACGCCACCAATTCTTATGGTAACTTCTGTACATTCCGAAGCTAAAGAAATATCTGAATTAGTTTCAAATCCATAAATATCTCCGTGATTCACAACATCATTCATTTCTAATTTAACAGAATCCGCAGAGCCTACTATACCACCTATATTATATGTGGCTTTAATACTATAACTTGAAGAAAACACATGATTATTAACATGAATTGTGCCACTACTTGATGCATGGTCAATAACTCCTGACGCTTTACCAACTACACCGCCAACAAATGTTTCACCTAGGGCTTCTGTACCTAAATCTAAGTCTACATCAATCATCACATTAGAAATAGTACCTCCAGTCATTTTCCCAGCTATAGCTCCGATATAAAATGTATAACTATAGTTTTCATCTGTATCAGTAAAACTAACTGAAGATTGACTAAAATTCAAATTAGATATTTCAGAATTAGCCCCTAATATGCTAAATAGTCCTGCATAAAATTCGGAACCACGAATAACATCTTCAGTAATATTTAAATTATAAATATAATAATTATCGCTATTATCCGTTCCACTCGAATTGTAACCCGAGAGCGTTCCATTAAAAGTATCAGCCGGAATCTCATAAGCATCAGGTGACAATATACTAAGATCAAGATCCGATGTAATTACATAATCCGCATCTGGGTAAGCAACGCTGTGGTTAATACTAGAAAACTGAATTGCTCTTGCGAAAAAGACGAAATCTACAGGATCATCTATTTCATATACTTCATTTACACTATCGTAATGAAATCCCTGTAAAAGAGGATACCCATCAGACGGATAGAAAAACCAAACATCTGACCCTTGATTTAATGATGAGCTTGTACTTTTTAATGTATTAGTAGTTTCTCCAGTAGCTAGTCCATTAGGTGTATCAATTATAAATGTTGAACTACCAACAGTAACCTGTAAAAGATAAACTTCTGTATCATATACCAAATGAGATATTGTACCTGAATTTGTAAATAATACTGGTTGTACATCAAATTTATTAATATAATTACCATTCATAACAACCATAGATACATAATATGCATCAGTGAAAGTTCCTTGGTTAGTATGCACTATTCCAGCAGCTTGAAAATCTTCAGATGATGTACCAACAGCGTATCTCATACCAGCAGTTGTTACAGTATCGCGATTATCAATCACATAAACATTATCCACAACTCCACTAGACATATTAAAACCAACCAAATTAGCTAACTTGGTTATATCAGTATGTAATTCTAATATTTCTAAATTAGGATTGGTTAATCCTAAATTTTTAATTGTACCTTCATTATAGTCAAACATACTATAATATTCACTCATGGCTATAAAAACTGTGGTTACTTCATCTACTTGTTCTTCATATACTAGATAATCGTATCCAGCTACATACAAATTTCTAATTTCGAATCCTTGTCCATCAAATGTTCCAGTAAAAGAACGTTCATAAACATTTTCTTCAACATCGGTAAAAGCGAAACCAATAGGTATAAATGCTTTTGATTGCATAACTGAATAATCAATATTATTACCAAGAACATAATCTAATGATAATAAAACAGCGATTTTATCATTTGATAATTTTACGTCTTCAGTAGGGTTACCTGTAATATATACTTCTTCAAATGAAACGTCTACTGAAAATCGATAAAGTTCTTCAGCTATATCAAATCTAATCTTTTTACCACTTGCAGCGCTAGCACATTCAGAAGCAGTTGAAGCCGCTAAACAATAATCATCTCTAAAATCTGAATATGTAATATAATCTGAACTCGATGTTTTTACATCCAATCCTGTTTCCCAATCATAATCTCCATCAAACTCTAATATATCTTCTTCATTATGTTTTATAGCATTAACAACTGGATTTGATTTAATAAGAAATGATGATGTAGTCAATGCAAAAAAAGCAACGAAAATTAAAACGAAGAAATGCTTTAAAATATAATTAAATTTATTCATCGGCTTCACCTCTTACCAGCTTCCGCCCCATGGTGGAGTTGATAAACCCCACACATTTTCTGGGCCACCATCACTTTGTACTGCTTCTACAGAAAATCCTATCTGTAAAGAATATCCTGGAGAATACGTGTTAAAATTTTCTCCGGAAAAATAAGAAGAAATTAATCCCACTTCTAACGGTGTTGTTTCATTAACGCGTTGTACCGCACTTTTACAATATATATAGTTATCATATGTTCTATTATCATACCAATTAGTGGTATCATAATTAAAAGGCATATAACCATCAAAAAGAATTGTTAATTCTGTTACTTGGCCAAAATAATCTGTATAGGTTAAAGTTAGTTGTTCATAAATTTTAACTCTTAAATATGTATCCACATTACTACTTACATTAATATATAATCTAAAATCTTCAAAAAAGTATTCATTACCATCAGAAACGACATTAATATAATAAACTCCAGGTTTAGTCACAATAGAATCAATAGTAACTGAAGCTCCTGAAGATTCATCTGCTAAATCTTCTTCTACTACTAAAGAATTACTTGTTGGAGTTCCTGAAACTATATAATAACCATCATTACTAGTAGACCCTTGTATACGAATCTTATCCCCATCTTGATAAACTGATAAATCTATACTTGTAGAAGAAATTGTTTTGGTAGAACTTGTAAAACTAATATCTGTTCCTGTTGCTTCATTAGTTGAACTAATTACTACTTCTAAGGCTTCAATTTGTCCGCCAGAACCATCATCAAAATATGCATTTAAATCAACATCAACAAATCCCATTTCCCCAGAAAATGTATCAGTCATTAAATCAGTAAAATATGCATATGTTACAAACGCAAAAAGAGATATCGAAAATAATAATATCATAAAAGATAATATAACTTTTTTTCGTATCACTTTAAGTTCCACTTTATTCCTCCAAACTATATTTCAAAAATTTTTAGTAATATAAATCACAGGTTCTCAATATATAAAAAAACGCCATCATCACTTGCGATAAACATTTTTCTATTCCTGGAATAAAAAAATGCCCTCGCCTCAAAAGACAACGGCAACTGGCTACCATCTTACGAAGGCCCTTTAGTTTTGCGTCACTAGCTTTCACTAGTTTTGCTATTAACATCTTATATTATATAATTATACACACATTTTGTCAATAAATACTCATTTAATAGGCTTTTCGAAATATCAATTATTTTATATTTATTCATTAAAACTCTATAATATATTATGAATATATAGCGAATCATAAAACTATCACAATATAATTATTGTTTTTAAAGTGGAATAATGGTATCATAGATATTGCAAAAATTAGTAAGGAGTGTTATACATGAAAGAAGGATTAACTAAAAAAATAATTATCATTGTTTCAGTCGTCAGCGCAGTTGTTTTAACGTTTGTGATACTTGCATTCGCAACAGGAAATACTTATTATCCAAGGTTAAGCAATCCTAACGAAACTTTTTACCAAAGGTTGGACGACAAAGGCAATGTAATTTATACAATTACGAACAAAGATGTTTATGAAGAAATTAAGAGTAATAATGGAATTCAACAATTGATTTACATGACCGACTCTATGCTTTTATCAGACTATATTAATCAAGTGACTCAGAATCAGATTGATAATAAACTCTTAGAACTTACTTATGGAACAAGTGACTTAGATAAAATAGCTGATATTAAAGATAAAACAAAATCTGATATGGAAACTCAGTTTGCTCAGCAGATGCTTTTAGGAGGTTTCCAAGACAATGAAGATGAATATGCAAGACTTTTAGTTGCTAGAGAGTTATATGCTAGAGCAAGAGCTATTGATGATGAACAAGTAACTGAATATAATGTCGCTAATACATATCTAAATAATTATTTTGATGATATATCCGCTATTAGAATTCGTTTCACAAGCGCTGATGATGCAAAATTAGTTATGCAACACTTTAATTTATTTACATTATCAGATGCTGATTTACGAGAATATAATGGATATGTTTATGATAACGAAACAATTCTTGATCCTAATGATAATATAGTAGAAGCTTATATTCCAGTTGATGCTTATTATTATACTGAAGATAATGATATCGCAAAAGCTGATGGAACTGTTATGTATGAACTTGGTGCTAATGATATATATTATCGTGAAGGTAAAACTTATAATATTGATTCTGGTGGAAATTTTGTAGATAGCGATTTAAATGTTATAATTTCTTCCGATTATTTATTCGATACCCAAGATGATGCTGTAACTTACCAAAATGACAATACTAGATATTTTACAGTAACTAAATCAGAGCCTTACGATATGAACGAAATCACTTTAGTTAAAGATGATGCTGACACCGTTGTTTATACTATCGATTCTGACGGACATATATTTGATAGCGGTGATAATGATGTAACATATACTACTGATTTAGTGGTTAATAAGATTTATACTGCTATTGAAGATGTTAATACTCCTACTGTTAATAATACATCTGAATTAACTGATGAAGAAATATTAGTTAAATATATTGAAATGTATAACTATGTTTATAGTTTATATAGAGATTCACTTCCAACTGATAAGACAGATACTGAATTAGCAAGTCTTGATAACGAATATATTAACTTTAATTATGATACTGAAGTTGATATAAATTCAAACCTAGCAACCTATATGTTTAAAACTTTAAGTATACAGGATGAAAATCGTTTTTCAGTTAAGCCACAAAACTTTGGTAATTTTTATTACATGGTATATAAATTATCTGAAGGTACCAAAACAGACATAATGTCTACTATATTTGGTTATGTAGCTCCACTAATTACAATTCCTACGCAAATAGGTGGTGATATTGAATTACCTTATTCTACTTATTATAATGGTACAATTACTTGGCAATCAACTGATGCTAGCGTAATATCAAGTACTGGTGTTGTTACACTTCCTACAGAAGATACTGAAGTTGTTATGGACTATACTATTAAAATTTTCGGTGAAACATATGGTGGTTCCATCACAGTTACTGTTCTAGCTGATGGAGAAACTCAAAAAGTTACTGAACCTTCATGGGATGAAGTTTCACTTAAAACTATTATAAATGATGATACTATTTATGATTACTTATACAATAAACTGCTCGATGATTATATTTATGGTGATTCAGGAGCTGATAATGTAAATAAAGCAATGCAAGCAATGAGAACCGACTTAGGTTTTACTATTTATGATCATTTTGTTGGATTAGATTATCAACAAATGGATTCTACATTTGAGCTTAATAAAAAAGGTGATAAATCAATTCTAGCTTCATTTGATCATTCTTTAACATTAGATGAACCAATTATAATTACTGCGGATGATTTTTTTGAATTTGCTTTAACTAAAAATGCAGCTTTATATACTCTATATGCTACTCAATACAATGAATTATTAAATTCAGAATATTTTACTCTTGAATTTGGTACTCAAAAAAATTTGACCAAAAACAAATCAGATGGTATGGATGAAATGTATGCATCAGTTGAAAATGCTAAATCATATTATACTTACTTACAAAGACTTTACAGTAATTATGGCTTAGAATTTAATTATTCATCATTTATTGATTATGCATATATTAAATATGGTACTAAAACTGAATTAGATTTATTACAATACTTCGTTGAAGGAAAATTACAACCATATTTCATTCATGAAACATTATTAAAATTAGATTCAGTAAATATGATTTATGATACAGTTCAAGATAATTTTGATAATTATTTTAGCTTGAATGTTTCACAATTATTAGTATATATAGATTTTGATGAAGATGGTACTCCTGATGATTTCAATGATTATCAAGATCAAATGACTCCTACAGAAGTTACTGACTTTGAAATATTAGTGGCTGCTCTTGAACAAGCTATTTCAGAATATGATGGTTCTTTCTCAGATCTAATTACTGAATATAATAATGCAAGTAGAGAAGATGAAACATGGGGATTATTCAAACAAAATGGTTTATTCCTATTGACTGAAGATTTAAACAAACAAGATAAAGATGATTCTTCTAAAACTCATTCATTAACTTATAGTGGTGATTATGGAGTTAAAGATAGCTTTATTCCTGAGTTTGTTGATGCTTTAATTGATTTATACAATGAATATCAATTGCCTCAAAATGAAGATTTAAGTGAATTACAATCTGATGCAGTAAACACTGAATTCGGTTTGCATTTTATCTTAGTAACACCTGGTGATAATTTTGAAAAACCATCTTGTAGTTTCACTGAGGAAGATTCAAATAATCCTCAATATACAGTAGGTTCTGAAAACAGTAATGACGCACCTGCAATAGAACAAATGCAATTGTATTCATTATACAAATTCTATTCTAGCGTGTATGATTTAACTGATACTGATATTGAAGATAAATATGGTATTACTATTCCTAATTTGCCTGTAGATTTAATTGATGCACTAGATTTCTATATGGGTGATTTAGTTGATAGCTTCTATGTATTTGGAACATTAGATGTCAATATTGTTGAAAAACTTCAATCTGGAGAATTCCAACAAAATTCATATACACAATTATCTAATGATGACTTAATGGCTATGTTGGAAGAGATAAGTGATGTTTATTACAATGCAGTATTTGGCAATTATATAACAGATTAAATTTTAATTACTATAATAAAAGAGCTTGTTTCTATAATTTGTAGAAAACAAGTTCTTTTTTTACTATAATATTTATTTAAATATTATTCTTTTGAAAGTTTATGCTTATAATATCTTTCTCTTTCTAAAACACCGATACTAGCTGTTAAATGGCCAATTTCAATTAAATTAAGTTCTTCACCTAAAACAGTTGTTTTTGAATCAATATTATCAATAAAATGAACTATTAAAGCTTCAGCTATATTTGGTTTTCTTGGAGAACCGAAATTACCATAGTAATGATGACTTATAATAATATGCTCTAATAACATTGTTTCTTCTTCATTTTGATATCCCAATTCTTTAGCAACAGCTTCTATAAGACTAGCACCCATCGTAATATGGCCTATTAATTTTCCTTTTACAGTGTATCCACTGCCTTCGTAAGAATCAAATTCAAATATTTTACAAATATCATGGAGTAAAATCCCTGCATTTACCAAATCCTCGTTCAAAAAACTATAAACACTAAAAAACCCTTTTGCTAATTTTAACATAGAATGAGTGTGATAAGCTAGCCCAGAGATATATG
>CAZSZZ010000013.1:0-12831 GCA_964611005.1 uncultured Candidatus Izemoplasmatales bacterium
AATATCATTTGATTATGAAGATAAAACTTATTTGTTTAAACTTGAAAGACCAATGTTATTCTATGATGTAATAAAATATAAAATAGGAGGATAAGAATTCATGGAGAAATGGGAGATAATAATTTATTTTATTTTTATAGGAGTATTACTGTTTATAGGTAAATTATTAAAAACAAAATTACCTTTTTTAAATAGAATTGTATTACCTACAGCTTTATTAGGTGGAACAATTGGGTTATTGTTTTCAAGTGTATTTATTCCGGGGTCGTATACTATTAATGTGGAATTTATGAGGACTATTGTATATCATTGTTTGGCTTTAGGATTTATTACTTTAACTTTAAAGGAAGCAAAAAGCAAAAACAAGAAAAAATCTTGGTCAACCGGTATGATAATCACAAGTACTTACGCTTTACAGGGTTTTTTAGGTATTTTAATAATTATGTTATTTTTTAGCGATAAATTTGTTGGTAGTGGAATGCTTCTTGCTTTAGGATTTGGGCAAGGACCAGGTTTGGCGACTAGTTTTGGTAATATGTGGAATGATATGTTAAATAATAATGGAGTTGCTTTAGGAGCTTCATATGCTTTTATTGGATTTGTATTTGGTGGTACTGTAGGAGTATTATTAATTAATTTAATATCTAAAAAAAGAAATATTACTAGAACAAAGCGTTATGAAGATGAATCTATTGATAAAAAAGTTATTGAAATTGATGTAATTAAAGAAATAAGTGTTATGGATGGAATTACAGTTCAATTTGTTATTATAAGTTTAATCTATGGTTTAGTATGGCTAACTCTATATTTATCACATGGATTATTAGTCAGTGAAAATGGTGGGACAATTGGTGATACTGTTTATGGACTATTAGAAGGGTTTAACTTTATTATTGGTATTTTCTATGCATTGCTTTATAAAGCTATTTTAAAATTGATTAGAAAATCAGGAAAAAATATTAAATTTGTTACTAATGATTATGTTTTATCAAATTTAAGTTCTTTATTCTTTAATATAATGATTTGTGGTGCTGTTTTAACAATTACAATTGATTTTTTAGCTAATTACGGATGGATATTAGTTACAGTATCATTGATTGGTGGTATTATGACCTTATTATATCTTAGATTCATTACCCATAGAGTATATGAAAAGTTTAGTGATGAGTATTTTGTAGGATTATTCGGAATGTTAACTGGAACCGCATCTACAGGAGTAGCTTTATTAAAAGGAATCGATAAAAATTTAACTACGCCAGTAGCTGAAGATTTGGTTTTAGGATCAGGAACAGCTATTACAATGGCAATACCTTTGTTTGCCATATTGATGATTCCTCAAATCACTTATGGCTCTCCTAATGAATTATTGTTTAAGTTCTTAGCTTTATTCGGATGTCTGTTATTTGTAATTGTAATGGTTGTTATTTTGTTATTTAAAAGTAAGAAATCAAAAGCTGAAAATTTAATTGAATAAATTATAATTATTCAATTCTATATTCTATAATTCTATGTTATTATATATAAAAAAAAAGGAAGGGGTATTATTGTGAATATACGTTATTGTAAACATTGTGGAAGAATTTGTTATACATATCCAAAGAGTTCTAAACTAATTTGTTGTGGAGAGGAAATGGAATTTTTAGATCCAAAAACATACGAAGAAGGAAATGAAAAACATTTACCCGTTGTTGTAAAAATTAATGAAAATGAAATCAATGTAAAAGTTGGGTCAGTTACTCACCCTATGCTTGAAAATCATTTTATACAATGGATATTTGTTGAAAATGGTGAAAATTATCAGATAAAAACATTTAAACCAGGTGAAAAACCAGAAGCTAATTTTTATGTTGATTTTTCTAAACCTGTTAAGGTTTATGAATTCTGTAATTTACATGGTCTTTGGATGACTGAATTGAAATAATTTAAAGTAAAAGATACTGTGAAGAAATGATATTTAATTTTTTTGCAGTTCTTTTTTTGTTTTGTTGCAAAAATGTAACTAATATAGTAAAATCTTTAAGAAGGAGTGATATACTTGGATATTTTAGAGGCATTTAAATACTTGTTATTGGGGATTATACAAGGAATAGCTGAAGTTATCCCTATTTCATCTAGTGGGCATGTACAATTAGCACAAACTATTTTTCATTTACAAGTAGATCAAGGTTTGTTATTCCTTATTTTAGTAAATACTGGATCTTTAGTTACATTTTTGGTGTTATATTTCAATAGAATATTAAATTTAATTAAAGATTTTTTTGGTTTTTTATTTAATTATTTTTTCCATCATTCTGATATTTCGTTGAGAGAAAACAAAAATAAAAACTTTATTTTTTCCGTAAAAATAATAGTAGCTTGTATTCCTGCGGCTATTGTAGGACTTCTTTTTCAAAATAAAATAGATATTATTTTAGAAAATTATGGGACTTTAGTTGTTGGAGTAGGGTTGTTATTAACAGGAACGGTTTTATATACAATTAAAGACATTAGAATTTTAAAAGGAAAAACAATGATTACTTGGATGGATACAATTTTAATAGGGTTAGCACAAGGAATAGCTATTTTTCCTGGAGTATCAAGATCAGGTATGACTAGTACTACCAGTATAAAAAGAGGAATGGGAATAGATTCTGCTTTGAATTTTTCATTTTTATTATATATTCCATTATCAATAGGTTCATTATTTTTAATGCTTTATAAAGTAGTCAATAAAATGAAAACTGATAATTTAACTGTATTACAGAGTTTAGAAGTTCCTAGCAATATTTACTTCTTATATTATTTCCTAGCTTTTGCTGGTGCTGTAGTAGCTACTTATGTTGCTTATAGAGTGATATTTAATATATTTAAAAGCGGAAAGCTTAAATATTTTAGTTATTATTGTATAGTTATTGGATTAGGATCATTATTATATTTTATGATTTCATAAAATATAACCATTTAAATTGTTTTAAGGAAAAATTTATTATATAATTAAATATATTAATCACATTTTATTATATGCGAAAAGGAGTAATTATGAATGAAATAAATCCGCAGTATATAGAAGAGGAAGGAATGACGCTTCAAGAGTTATTTAAGATTGTTTGGATAAATAAAGCTTTAATTTTTTGGGTAACTTTATGGGTTGCAGTTTTAGGTATTATTTATACTTATGTTATTGTTACCCCAAAATATGAAGCTAATACTTCTATAATTGTAGCACTTAATGATCAAACCGATTCATCAGATCAAACTTCACTTAATGTTTCGTTGAATTTAATTGGAACTTATAAAGAATTTTTAGTTTCTAATTTGGTTTTAGAAAGTGTATTAGATGATTTAACAGATTTACCAGATGGATATACATTAGCGAATCTTAAAAATGATGTTTCTGTTAAATCCAGTACTAGTGTTTTAATACTTAGAATAAGCGTTACCAATGAAGATCCGGTTTTAGCCACAGAGATTGCTAATAAATTAGTTGATAATGCAATTGAGATTGCTAATGATACAGATAATGGATATGTATTATTACAGGATAAATTAGCCAAATTCGAAGAAGCCCGAGTTCCTTTAGAACCTAGTTCTCCTAATAAATTATTAAATATAGTAATCAGTATATTACTTGGAGGAATACTTTCTTTAGGAATTGTATTTGTTAAAGAATTATTTAATAACAAATTCCAAAGCGTTGAAGAAATGGAAAAATATTTAGGTATAAAGGTAATAGCCGCTGTACCAGGAACTTTGAAAGAAAGAAAGTTGGTGGAATAGATGGAATTTTATGAGTATAGAAATGCAGTAATTGAATTCCCTAATTCACCAGAAGCTGAGTCATATAGAAAATTGGAATTAAATATCAGGGTATTTAATTTAGATAATCCAATTAAGATTATCCAATCTACATCAGCTACTGCTCAAGACGGAAAAACAACTACAGCTATTAATTTAGCTGCTGTATATGCAGAAAAGGGTAAAAAAGTAATTATTTTAGATTTTGATTTGAGAAGACCTAAAATTCATAGAGCTTTTCATAAAGCTAATGATGGTGGATTATATGAATTTGTCATTAATGATAAAGATATTCATGATTTAATTGTTCATGATGAATCTGGAATTGATTTATTATTAACGGGTCATAGATTAAATTACCCTCATATTGTTTTGCAATCAAAAAAAATAACAGAAATGGTTAATAAATTAAGAGAAGAATATGATTATATTGTTATAGATACACCTCCTGTATTATCAGTTACTGATGCTTTGGTAGTTTCTAAATATGTAGACGGTGTTATTTATGTAGCAGCGTATAATCAAACTAAAAAAGATGCAGCTAAACAAGGGCTAGAACAATTAAGAGAGAGTAAAGCTAATGTAATTGGTGGTGTTCTTGCTAATATTGATGTAAGAAAAACTCAAGGTTTATACGGGTATTATTATTATTCAAATTATGATACGGAGGCTTGATCAGAATGATAGACATTCATACACATATATTACCATATGTTGATGATGGATCTTCTAGCATAAATAAATCAATTGAATTAATTAAATATGAGATCAACCAGGGTGTTACAGATATTTTTGTAACACCTCATTATTTTTTGTTAAGAGGATATGTTTCAATGTACGAAGACAATAAAAAAATATTTGAAGATTTAACCCGAGAAGTAAAAAAACAAAAATTAAATATAAATCTACATTTAGGTAATGAAATCTATTATACTCAAGATACCTTGCAGTATCTAAAAGAAAAGAGAGTTATACCTTTAGGATACTCTAAGTATGTTTTAATAGAGTTTTCACTCTATAACGATACAGGAGATATACCTGAAGCAATTAACTGTTTAACTGCAATTGGATATATTCCTATTATCGCTCATCCAGAAAGATATAAATATTTAACAAATATTATTGATTATAAAATGATGAAAAGAATGGGAGCTTTGATTCAAATTAATGTAGGTGCTATTTTAGGTGAATATGGCAACAAGGTAAAAAAAGGTGTATTTAAGTTAATTGAAGAAAATATAGTTGATTTTGTAGCTTCAGATATTCATGATTTTCGTAAAAATGGGTTAAAAAAAGGATATGAAATTATAAAAAAGAAATTTACTCAAACTATTGCGGATAAATTATTCAATAATAATGCAATATTTGAATAAAATTCATTCTTTTATCACAAATTACACATACTATGTAATTATAATTTAAAGTAATTCAGTATATTTATTCTTTCCCCCTTATAAATAGAAATAATATATTGAATTTTTTTTTGAAAGGAAATGTGATGTAATTATGAGAAATAATTATGTTTTAGTTGTTGACGATGAGTTTAGAATAAGAAGATTATTATCTGATTTTCTAAAAAGAGAGGGATATAAAGTCATTGAAGCTGCAGATGGCGAAGAGGCATTAGATATTATTTTTGAATCTAATCAAAAGGTTGATTTGATTATTTTAGATGTAATGATGCCTAAATATGATGGATGGTATGTATTAGAAAGAGTCAGAGATTTTTTAAATACACCAATTATTATGTTAACTGCTAGAAGTGATGAATATGACCAATTGAAGGGGTTTAAATTGGGCGCTGATGATTATGTTACTAAGCCTTTTTCTCCTGGAGTTTTAATGGCGAGGGTAAACAAACTTCTAAGAAAAGATAAACTAGTACATGAAGAGATTAATTTTGGTAAAATAAAAATGGATGTAGCTGCTAGAGAAGTCTTTGTTGATGGAGTAAAAATTAATCTAACTCCAAAAGAATATGAGTTGCTTAAATTTTTTATAGATAATAAAGGTATTGCACTATCTAGAGACAAAATATTAAATGCAGTATGGAATTATGATTATTTTGGCGATTTACGTACTGTAGATACGCATATTAAACAATTACGAGCAAAACTAGGAAAATATTCCTACTATATATCAACAGTTAGAAGTGTAGGATACCGATTAGATTCCGAAAATGAAATCATCAATTAGATCTAAACTTTTCTTACTAGTATATGGTACTATCCTGACTTTTATTGCAGGGTTGATTTTATTAAATAATTCATTTTTAGAGAATTATTATATAAAAAACCGTAAATCAGCTTTAATTGAAGCTTTTAGCAATGTTAAAGATGTTGATTTAAATAGCAGTAGAATGGAATATCAGTTACAAAGCATTGAAAATGAATATAATATAAATATACAAATATATCAACAAGTAGGAGAATTTGATCCAAGCTATGTTTGGACCAATATTGATGATGTTCCCGATGTGTTTGATAGATTATATGGTGATCAATTTGGAATACCTAATTGGATAATTAGTAAGATAATATATGATTTTAGTCAACAGTTATTAGGTTCAGATTCTTCATATGCGACCGAAGTAAATCTGTCTGATAATTCTGATTATAAAGCTTATCTTATGGATATTCAGTCTGAATTTAATCACGGTAAAGAGAACACTCAGATGATTGGTCTTTGTGTGTCTTCGAATCAAGGGGATAATAACGATATATATTATATTCTATCGATATCATTTCAATCTATTGCGGATAGTATTCTTATATTTAATACATTTACTATTTTAGTAGGTGCTGTCTTTATGGTTGTATCTTTTATAGCAATGTATTTTATTAGCTATTCATTTACTAATCCGATTTTACAAATTAGTAAAATCGCAGAAGAAATTGCTAATTTGAATTTCTCCGATAGGGTTGAGATAAATACAGATGATGAATTTGCCGATTTAGGTGATAGTATAAATCGGATGAGTTTCCAATTAAAACAAAACATCAAAGATTTACAAAATACTAATGATAAATTAGCGAAGGAAATTCTTTATAAGACAGAAGTAGATAATATGAGAAAAGAGTTTATCGCTAGTGCTTCTCATGAATTAAAAACGCCATTGTCTTTGATTTTAGGATATACTGAAGCGCTAAAAATCAGTGACTTAGATGAAGAAACAAAGACTGAATACTTAAATATAATTATAGATGAAACAAATAAGATGAATAGATTAGTAATGGACCTATTACAATTATCGCAATTAGAGAGTGGTAATGTAGATTTAAACTTTAAAGAATTTAATATACGCTCACTGATTGAAGATACAATTAATTTATTTAGCCTTGTTATGAAAGAAAAGGATATTAATGTTAAAACAGAAATTCAAGATGTTTTTATAAATAGTGATTATTCTCAATTACAGACTGTTTTAACAAATTTTATAAATAACGCGATTAACCATGTGAATGATAAAAAAAGCATTATAATAAGAACTAAAACCGCTGAAAATAAAGCTTTAAGAGTTAGTGTTATCAATACGGGAGAACAGATACCTGAAAGAGATCTTAAACATATATGGGATAGTTTTTATAAGATAGATAAAGCTCGAACTAGAGCTTATGGTGGTCAAGGACTAGGATTATCAATTTGTCGAACAACACTTGATAATTTGGGATATAATTATGATGTAATTAATCATGACGATGGAGTTGAATTCTATTTTGATATTGTATAGAAAAGGGCATATGCCCTTTTTTCTTGATTTCATTGAATTTACATAATACATATGTTAAAATTGAATTAATCGTCGAAAGGGTGATATTAATGTTTAACACAAACTTGTATTTAAGAAAACATAAAGGTATGAAAGCTTGGCAGATGATTTTATATGATGTATTTGCTATATGGTTAACATATGGATTGGCTATAGCTACCTTAACTTTATCTGGTGCAAGTGAATTTAATCATAAAACAGCAATAATATTAGTCCCTATAATTACTGTTTTTAAAATTACAATTTATATTATTAGTAAAATATATCGTTTGATAATGGATAATGCTGGTTTTGATGAAATTTTCAAGATTGCAATAATGGTTTCATTATCAAATGTATTTATAGCAATAATTACTATTGCAATTCCTGATTTTCAATTTATTCCAGAAATTTATTTATTATTTACAACAGTATTTGAAGTGTTTGTCATGGTAATCCCAAGAATATTAAAGCGCATTTTATCTTATTTTTCTACTAATAAAACATATTTATCGGGTAAAAGAACTTTGTTAATTGGAGCTGGAGCTGGAGGTAAAATGGTTTTAGATGAAATTAGAAATAATCCTTCATTATTAAATAATCCAATTGCTTATGTTGATGATGATGAGACTAAAATTAGTCATATCATGTCTGGTTTCCCTATTCTTGGGCCTATAAAAGAAACTCCACACATTATTGATAATTATAATATAGAAGAAGTTATAATTTGTATTGCGAATATCGAAAAAAGCCGTTTTCAAGAAATAGTTAAAATAGTTGCTCAAAGACCAGTCACAATTAAAAGATTACCTAAGTTTAAAAGACTTCAGAGAAACGATCCTGAAAAACTTTTAGAAGTTAAGGTTGAAGATTTATTATCTAGAGACGTAGTTGAGCTTGATTCAAAAGAAATTAAGGAATTTATATCTAGAAAAAGAATTTTAATTACTGGTGCTGGAGGGTCAATTGGTTCCGAATTAGTTCGTCAAATTGTTAAATATAATCCAGAAGAATTATTATTGTTTGATATTTATGAAAATGGTATATATGATTTACAGTCTGAATTAAATCATTTGATGAAAAAAGGATTAATTAAAAAGGTTAATTTTAAGATTTTAATAGGGTCTGTATACAACTATAAACGCGTAGATGAAATATTCAATTTATTTAAGCCTAATATTGTATTTCACGCTGCCGCATATAAACATGTACCTTTAATGGAGGATTCATCAAAAGAAGCTGTAAGAACGAATATTATTGGAACATTTAATGTTTGTAAATTATCAGATATATATAATGTAGAAAAAGTTGTATTAGTATCTTCAGATAAAGCAGTAAGGCCTACTAATATTATGGGGGCTACTAAAAGATTCGCTGAATTAATAGTTCAAAGTATTAACCTCAAGTCAAAGACTAATTATTCTGCAGTTAGATTTGGTAATGTATTGGGAAGTAATGGATCAGTAGTGCCTTTGTTTAGAAAACAAATCGAAAATGGAGGACCAGTTACTGTTACTCATAAAGAAATTATACGTTTTTTTATGACAATACCTGAAGCAGTTGGTTTGATTTTGCAATCTGGAGCTTACGCAAAGGGTGGCGAAATATTTATATTAGATATGGGTGAGCCCGTGAAAATCTATGATTTAGCAGAAAAAATGGTTATGTTATCTGGTTTGAGACCTCATGTTGATATAAAAATTGAAGTTACAGGGTTAAGACCTGGAGAAAAACTATATGAAGAATTATTAGTAGATAAAAATAACGGAAATATAAAAACAGATAATGATAAGATTTATATTGAAGGAGAATCAGAGGAAATTACTATTGATCATGAAATATTAGATATAGCCGACAAATTTGAAGAGTTATCTAATTTAGAAGTAAAGCAATTAGTTCAAGAATACATAACTTCTTATACAATTAAAAAATAATGTTAAAAAGACATGATAAAGATTAACTTATCGTGTCTTTTTAATATGGATATTATATAAAATTCAAAATATTTCTGTTATAATATAATAAGGTGGTGACTTATATGGGTCTTCTAGTAGGAGATAAAATAAAATTAGATATACGCAAACAAGGGATTAACGGAGAAGGAATAGGGTATCATAATAGAACTTTAGTGTTTGTTCCTGGGGCTATTACTAAGGAAAAAATATATGCAGAAGTAATTTTTGTCACAAAAAACTATGCTATAGCAAATATAATTGATTTTATAAGAAAATCCACCAAAAGAGTTATACCTATTTGTAAATATTATAAAGATTGTGGTGGCTGTCAAATGCAGCATATTGAATATACCGAACAGCTTAAAATTAAGCAAAGTATTTTGAGACAATCCTTAAAGAAATATACAAACATTGATTTGGATAAAATAAAAATTGATAAGACATTAGGTATGGATTATCCATATAAATATCGAAATAGATCTCAAATGCCATTTAAAAATACTAATTTTGGATTAGCACTTGGATTTTATAAACCGAATTCAAATAATTTTGTATATATAGAAGAATGTATAATTCATCACGATAAAATTAATTTAATAAATAAAATGACATTACGCATTCTAAGAAAACACAAATTCAAAGCTTTTGATAAACAAAATAAAGAAGGAATCTTATTATTTTTAGTCACAAGATATTTTGAACAAACTGATAATGCTTCTATTACATTTGTTATTAAAGAATATAAAGAAAAACTTAAAGAAGTAGCTAATGATTTATTGAAAGAATTACCTATTATTAAATCTATTTCCTATACTATTAATGATCAAAAAACTAGTTTGGTTATTACTGATAGAATTAAAATGATTGATGGAAAGCCTTGGATTAACAGTAATTTTAGAGATTTTAAAATAAAAGTATCCCCAGATGCTTTTCATCAATTAAATACAGTTCAAATGGAATTAATGTATGATTATATCAATTTAAATGTAGAATTAGATAAGGATGCGATTGTTTTTGATTTATATTCTGGAATAGGTATTACGTCTCTAATATTAGCTAAAAAATCATATAAGATATATGGAATAGATTATTCAAAAGCATCTACTAAAGATGCTTATGAAAATGCCAAAATTAATAATATTGATAATGTTAAATTTATCACAGGACATGTTGAATCCGAGATGCCAAAGCTTATTAAATCAGGGATAAAACCTAATTTAGTTATAATGGATCCTCCAAGAAAAGGATTAGAAAAATCTATTATTGAGTCTATTTTAAGGATTAAACCTAAACAAATTGTTTATATTTCTTGTAATCCATCTACATTAGCTAAAAATCTTAATGATTTACTAAGGTTATATAAAATAAAATCAATAAAACCAGTTGATATGTTTCCAAATACAGCTTCTGTTGAAAGCATAACAATTTTAAGTTTAAAATAATTTTTGAAAGGAAGATTAATATGATTCAAAAGAAAAATTTAATCGATAGATTAAAAGGATTAGGCATAGAAGTCGTAAACGCAGCTAAAAAAGAATATAAATCTGTTATTTCAGAAACTGAAAAACGATTTAGCAAAGAAAAGTTAAGAAAACGATTTAACCAAGAAAATCCATATAAGTTCGTGTTATTGGATAGAAAAGTTAGAATTAAAATCATTGATAATTTATTAGCTAGACATGCAAAAAGATATAATGAAGATGATATTTTAGTGTTCTTTGGAATGAAAAAAGAAAATCATTTTAAACCAAATCAAAAGATTAAAGATCTCAGCGATAATATTATTTATGAAATAGTTGAAATAGTTGATGTGATGATTCCAGTTACTATGGATAATAAAGATATTGAAGTTCCTTGTACTGCAATTTATGGGAAGGTTATATCATGAAAGAAGAGTTTATAGATATTTACAAAAAGTATATTAAAAGACTTGGGTCAAATGAATTACTAGATTATTTATTATCTAGTAATAGTGATTTTTTTGAAGCTCCAGCTTCAACTAGATATCACTTGGCTTATCCTGGAGGGTTATTAGAACATTCTTTAAATGTTTACCATTGTCTAAAGGATTATTTATCTAGACCAAGGGTGAAGGAAGTTTATAATATAAATGTTAGTGATGAAACAATAGCTATTATTGCTTTATTACATGATATTTGTAAGGTTAATGTTTATAAAAAAACATATAGAAATACAAAAGATGAAAGCGGTAAGTGGATTAAGGTTCCAAGTTATCAATTTTCGGATGATTTACCATATGGACACGGAGAAAAATCTGTTTATATTATTTCTGGTTTTATGAAGCTTTCTAGAGAAGAAGCGTTTGCGATTCGTTATCATATGGGATTTTCTGAAGAAAACAATAGAAATGTGGGAGAAGCTTTTTCTAAATTTCCATTAGCTTTTGCTTTGTCAACAGCTGATATGGAAGCTACATTTTTATTAGAGAATAAGTAATGAATTAATAAATACGAGGTGTAAATTTTGCTAAAAACTTTTGTTAGCTATTACAAAAATCATTTAAAAGTATTTTACATAGATTTATTTTCTGCGTTTATGATGTCTGCAATAGATTTATTATACCCATTTGCAATGAGAGAAATACTAAATTCGTATATACCTAATGGAAACCTAAAAATGATAATGTATATTGGTTTTGGATTGTTTTTTATATATATTATTAGAGCTAGAATGTCTTTTTATGTTACCTATAACGGACACATTATGGGAGCTTATATACAGCGAGATATGCGAAAGGATTTATTTAAAAAATATGAAGAATTAGATTATGAATTCTACGATGATTTTCAAACAGGAGTATTGATGAGCTATATTACTAATCATTTAAGAGATATCTCTGAAATGGCTCATCATGTACCTGAAGATTTGTTTATCTCAGGAATAATGTTTATTGGTTCTTTTATTTTTTTGGCTACAATAAATTTATTATTAACAATCATAATTTTTTCTTTTGTTATTATTATTGTTATCTTCTCTTGGTGGAGAAGAAAGAAAATGCTAGAAGCACAAAGAGGAGTAAGAAAAGTTCATGGAGAATTAAATTCAAAGATAGAGAACTCTCTTTCGGGAATTAGATTAACTAAAGCATACAATAATGAAGATTTTGAAGTAGACAGATTTCAAGAAGTAAATGAACATTATGCGAATTCAACTAAAGAAGCGTATTTTCAAATGGGTATTTTTCATGTTGGCAATGAATTCTTATTATTGATTTTAAATCTAATTTTGTTAGTTATAGGAGGAGCTTTTGTTTTTTATAAGAGAATTGATTATATTGATTTGTTTACTTATTACATGTATATTTCTTTTTTAACAAGACCAATTAATAGATTG
>CAZSZZ010000013.1:12841-18939 GCA_964611005.1 uncultured Candidatus Izemoplasmatales bacterium
GATTGATAGCTATGATGCAACAAATCCAACAAGGCATGGCTGGATTTGAAAGATTTTATCAAATAACACATATAGAACCTAAAATAAAATCTAAAGAAGGAGCTGTTAAGTTAGAAAATCCACAAGGAGAAATAAGATTTAAAAATGTGAATTTTTCATACAATATGAAAGAATTGCAAGTACTTAGAAACTTTACTTTAGATATTTCTCCTGGTGAAAAGATTGGGTTAATTGGAGAAACAGGTGTAGGAAAATCTACTATATCAAAATTAATACCTAGATTTTATGATGTGGATTCAGGAGAAATATTAATTGATGGAATTAATGTTAAAGATTATGATGTTTATTCTTTAAGAAGAACTATAGGTCATGTTCAACAAGATATATTTATCTTCTATGGAACTATTAAAGATAATATATTATATGGAAATCCAGATGCGACAAATGAGGAAATTATTGAAGCTGCTAAAAGAGCAAAAATTCATGAATACATTTTAAGTTTACCGAATGGATATGAAACCTACACAGGTGAAAAGGGAGTTAAGCTTTCCGGTGGTCAAAAACAAAGAATTGCAATAGCTAGATTATTTCTTAAAAAACCTAAGATTGTTATATTAGATGAAGCAACTAGTTCTTTAGATAATGTAACTGAACGTTTAATTCAATCTGCTTTTGATGATTTAGTAAAAGAAAAAACAGCGATTGTTATCGCTCATAGATTATCAACCATTATGAATGCAGATAGAATTATTGTTTTGGGCAAGGATGGTATTCTAGAAATGGGTAGTCATCAAGAATTAATTGATTTAAAAGGAGTATACTATAATTTATTAAAACAATAAAAATGGAGGAAGATAAATGCCATATTATATTTGGATATTAGTAATAGTTATATTTATATTAGTTATCTTATTTTGGGGTGGATCATTTATAGCGCTTGGAATTATAAAACCAAATAGAAAATCATTACTAGATACATCATCTTTAGAAGAAGAAAAATATCCAGGGATTATGAACTTTTTTAGTGAAAATTTAAAAGAAAAATATGAAATAGAATCGAGATATAATTATAAATTAACTATTTATTATTTGGAGAATAAATCACCAACTAAAAGGTTTATTATAATGTCGCATGGACATACTTATACTCATCATGGATGCTTAAAATATGCACGCATGATGATGAAGTATGGTTATAATATTATTCTATATGATCAAAGGTATCATGGGGATTCTGGAGGAAAATTCACCACTCTCGGTTGGTATGAAAAAGATGATTTATATGATATTATTACAGATACAATCAATAGATATGGTAAAGATATAACAATAGGGTTATATGGTGAGTCAATGGGATCGGCTACGGTATTACTAGAAGCTTCTATTGATAACAGGGTAAAATATGTATTTAGTGATTGTGGATTTTCTAATTTAGAGAAGTTAGTAAGAGAAATATTATCAGTAAAATCTAAGCCTTATATTAAAATCTTTCTACCGTTTGGCAAAATAATGTTTCGTATATTTACAGGAGTTAAAATGAGTAGAATATCGCCAATTAATGCGCTTGGCAAAATTACTGTACCAATATTTTTCGCCCATGGAAAAGATGATAATTTCATATCTTATAAACATAGTGAAAATATGTATGATTCATATAACGGACCTAAACAAATATTTATAGCTCAAAATAATTCTTTGCATGCTGAGGGGTATTTAAAGGATGAAATGAAATATGAAGAGGCTGTTAAGGAATTTTATAATAAATTTATAAAAACAAAATAGAAATTTAAAGGCTATTTTTTGCTTGTGTAGACTATTTTAAATTTTAATGTTATCAAAATCAAGAAACTAAAAAAGACAATTAACCTCTAAACATAGGCATAGTAATAAAAAACAATTGTGTATTTTAGTGATGTAATAATCGCGTGTTTGAAAATTAGTCAATAATCATATTGATTATAATATTTTATAAAAAATGTTCATTTAAAACTATTATTATATGATTTTTTAAGATATTGATTTCAGTGAAAATGAATAACTATTTTTGTTTAGATAATTAAATTAATTTTGATTGACACAAACATATTAATAAGCTATAATGTTAACGCGAGCTAACATGATGGCTTTTTATTTTAGATTCTATGTTAGACGTGTCTAACATTTGGAGGATATTATGACATTAAGAGAAATTTTGCCTGGGCAGTTTTGCATTGTAAGACAAGTATTCGCAAATAATTTAAGAAAACGTTTAATTGATATGGGGTTGATTACAGGAACAAAAATTTATGTAAAGAAAACAGCACCTTTGGGAGATCCAATGGAAATCATTGTTAGAGGATATTCTTTAACTTTGAGAAAATCAGAAGCCAGTACTATTATTGTGGATAGAATAGAGGGTTAAGATGATTAATGTTGCTTTAATTGGTAATCCCAATTCAGGAAAAACAACTTTATATAATGAATTAACCGGTAGTAATCAATCTGTTGGAAATTGGCCTGGAGTTACTGTTGAGAAAAAAACAGGGATATTACGTTCAAAAAGAATCAAAGCTAATATAATTGATTTACCAGGTATTTATTCTTTATCTACGATTTCTTTAGAAGAAGAAATTGGTGCTAATTATGTTATTAATAAAGAAATGGATTTAATTGTTAATATAGTAGATGCATCAAATCTTGAAAGAAATCTTTTTCTAACATTTCAATTATTAGAATCTGATATACCTGTTATAATAGCTCTTAATGCTATGGATATTGTAGAAAAGAAAAAGGAGTCGATAAATTATTATCATCTTTCTAAATTGTTAGGAGTTCCAGTTATTCCTATATCAGCCAGTAAAAGAATAGGTATAAATCGTTTAATTAAAGCAATTGAATCTTATGATTATTCAAAGAGAAGAGAACCTATAAAATATAATGAAGATATTGAAAAAACAATTAATTCTTTTGATAAATATATTAAGAATCGTTTTGTATCAATAAGATTTTTTGAGGACGGGTTAAAGGCTTTAGATAATGTTACTTTAACGAGAAAAGATTCACGTGATTTATTGTATTCATATTATAATGCAAATAAATCTTATAATATAGATTTCGATATGGTATTACCAAATGCAAGATATGAAAAGATAATAAAATATGTTAATGAAATACATAAAAAAAGTGAAGTACAAGGAATTTCAGATAGCGATAAAATAGATAACGTTTTAACTCATAGAATATTTGGCTTACCAATATTTGGAGCTATAATGTTTTTGGTTTTCTTTTTAGCATTTGGTCCATTTGGGATATTTATAACCGATATCTTTGTGGGACTTATTAATGTTTTTTTTAGTTTAATAATAGATGGAATAAATAGTTTAGGCGTAGCACCTTATATTTCTTCTCTTATAACGAATGGAGTATTTGGTGGATTAGCTGCCGTTGTTGGTTTCTTGCCACAACTTGCTATATTATTTTTAGTATTAGCTTTATTAGAAGACTCAGGTTATATGGCGAGAGCTGCTTTTATTATGGATAGATTATTGAGAAGATTTGGGTTATCTGGAAAATCATTTATTCCTATGTTAATAGGTTTTGGATGTTCTGTACCAGCTATAGCTAGTACGAGAACTTTAGATAATGATGAAGACAGAAAGATAACAACTATGATTATACCTTTTGTTTCATGCGGTGCTAAGGCTCCGATTTACGGAGTATTTGCCGGAGCTTTATTTGGGTCTAAATCATTTATAGTTGTTTTCTCAATGTATATACTAGGCCTTATTGTAGCTATTTTATCAGCTGTTTTATTCAAAAAAACTTTATTTAAAAGAGCTCAGGCAAATTATATAATGGAATTACCTGAATATAGAAGACCCACTTTAAAGAATACAATGAGACATACTTGGGAAAGAATTAAAGATTTTTTAGTAAAAGCAGGAACGGTTCTTCTAGCAGCTTTTATTATTATTTGGTTTTTTAGTTACTTTGGTTTTGTGGATGGGCATTTTAGATTATTATCCAATGATGAAATTGGATATAGTATATTAGGTTCGATAGGTAAGTTTATTTTGCCGGTGTTTAAACCAATAGGTTTTACAGACTGGCAAGCAACTGTAGCTATATTAACTGGTTTTGTGGCTAAAGAATCAGTTGTCGGAACTTTAGGAATTCTTTATGGAGTAAATGGTAATGTAGTTCAAAATGGAACATTATTATACAGTTCAATTCAAGCCAATTTTACTACTGCTCAAGCATATTCATTTATGGTATTTGCTTTGCTAAGTATTCCTTGTATAGCCGCAGTAACAGCTATGAAAAACGAATTAAAATCATGGAAATTATTCAGCTTTTCCCTATTATATGAAGTATTTGTTGCTTATTTAGTTTCGTTTATTGTTTATCATCTAGTCCAAATTCCTCTTGAGGATATTGTTACATATTTATTTACAATTATTGTTATAATATTTGTTTTCTTTATGACACTTAAAATAATACGAAATAGAGGAAAAACTTGTGGAGGAAATTGTTCTGAATGTGGAAAATCAAAAGGATGTGTTATTCCTCAAAATATTAAATTTAAAGAAAAACAAGATAATAAGATAAGTAAAGGTGATTCTAATGGAAAGTAAAAAATATTCTGAATCATTAGAAAATTATTTAGAAGCTATTTGTATGCATGGAGGAATTAATGTAAAATCAATAGATTTAGCTAAGCAATTAAAGGTATCAAGAGCTAGTGTAAATAAGGCTATTAATACTTTAATTGAAGAAGGGTTGGTTGAAAAAGAATTATATGGAGATATTTCATTAACTCCTAAAGGTAAGGGGATTTCTCATAAAATACTTTGGAAACATAATTTATTAAGGTCATTTTTAATTGATATATTAAAGGTAGAACCTAATGTAGCTAATAAAGAAGCTTGTGGAATTGAACATTCTATATCTGATGAAACAGGAAAAAAGCTTGAAAAATTTATAGAAAAAATAAAAGCAGAGTAATTTTTCTGCTTTGCTTTTTATCTGTTATTTTGTTGTTTCACGAGATATTAATTTTACATCTATTTTTCGATGAAATACCTCTAATTTTTCTTTTCTTATTAGTTTCATCAATGATTCAACTGCAAATTTGCCAATAGCGTGTCTATCTTGAGATATTGTAGTTAATCTTGGTTTTAAATTAGAGGCCATTTCTATATTGTCAAAGCCAATTACTTGAACATCTTCTGGAACTCTTTTACCGGCTCTTCTTAATGCTTGCACAACTAAAATTGCTATATAATCTGAATCACAAAAAATTCCATCACAGTCTAAATTAGAAAGAATTACATTTTCAATATCATCAGGATCGGGATTTCTAAATGCTAAATCATAAGAAAAACTATAGATGTTGAATTTATCTAAAACAGATTTAAAACCTTCGGTTCGCTCTCTAACTGTCATTAAAAAGGAAGGGCCACGAAAATGAATGATTTTTTTACATCCACCAGCTATTAGTTTTTCAGCGGCTAACTTACCACCTAAAATATTATTTGAAGTTATTGAAGGAATATCTTCAGCTAACTTATGGTCAATTTCAATTATTGGAATGTCTAATTTAACATAATCATCTATTCTATGTGTATTTGCAATTAAAATAAGTCCATCAATATTGTATTGATCGAATATCTTAAGATATTGTAATTCTTTTTCTGGATCATCGTGAGAATTACATACCATTAATCTATAATTATCTTTGATAATCAAATCTTCTATTATTTCCAACAATTCCGCAAAATAAAATGAAGTTAAATGTGGAACAATTACAGCTATAATGCTTGATTTTTTTTGGAACAGTGACCTAGCTAATTCATTTGGTACATAATTTAACTCTTTTATTGCATGTAAAACTAAATCACGAGTTTCTGAATTTACATACCCTTTTTGGTTAATAACTCGTGACACAGTTGCGACACTTACATGAGCTAGTTTAGCAACATCTTTAATAGTAGCCAATTAAATCACCTCTTTATATGTAAAATTATACACAAAAATGCTGTTTCTGGATATAAAAAATACCATATTTATGAAAATATTTACATGTTTAATCAAAATACTTTCAATTTTAACTATAATTC
>CAZSZZ010000014.1:0-18170 GCA_964611005.1 uncultured Candidatus Izemoplasmatales bacterium
ATTTATAATAATTAGAGATTCTTCAGCTAAAGTTCAAGTTACTATTGAAAAAAATGAAGAAAATAAAGAATTAAATGAAATAGTATCTAGTTTAACTAAAGAAAGTACTATTAGTATTAAAGGTATCATTTATGAACAACCAAAAGTTAAACTAAGAGGAATGGAATTCATCCCTTCAAGTATTGAAGTAACTTCAAAAAGCGAAGAAGAACTACCAATTGATTTATTGGATTATAATAACAAGTCCAAACAAGACCTTCGCTTAGATAATCGCTTTTTAGATTTGCGAATTGAACGCAATTATTTGATTTTTAAAGCTCAAACTATTGCGGAAATGGCAATGAGAGAATATTGGGTAAATCATAATTTTATTGAAATTCATTCACCTAAAATTTTAGGCACTGCTTCTGAATCTGGAGCGGAAGTTTTTTCATTAGATTATTTTGGTAAAACTGTCTATCTAGCACAATCACCTCAGTTTTATAAACAAATGGCTATGGCTGCTGGATTTAATAATGTTTTTGAAATAGGCCCAGTGTTTAGAGCGGAAAATTCGCATACGGCTTACCACGCTACTGAATTTACTTCAGTTGACTGTGAAATTAGTTGGATTAAGGATCACCAAGATGTTATGGACTTAGAAGAAGCGGTATTAGTTTATACTATGAAAAAGTTAAAAAAAGAAATTGGTGAAATTTATAATAAAATATATAAAAAAGAAATAAAAATACCTGAAACAGCTTTCCCAAGAATAACATTTAAAGAAGCCAAAAAAATAATTCAAGAAAATTATAAATATGTTGGCGAAAAATCATATGACTTTGATAGAAGAGAAGAAGAATTAATAGGTCTTTATTCTCGTAAAAAATTAAATTCTGATTTTGTATTTATTACAGAATATCCTTTTGAAGCTAGACCGTTTTATCATATGTTAGATGAAACAGGACTAACTAAAAGTTTTGATTTGTTATACAAAGGTATAGAAATTACTACAGGAGCCCAAAGAGAACATAGAATAGATATCTTAATGAAACAAGCTAAAGAAAAAGGGTTAAGCGAAGAGTCGTTAGAATTCTATTTTAAATTCTTTAGATATGGTATGCCTCCTCATGGAGGATATGGTTTTGGTTTAAATAGATTTTTAATGCAATTATTTGAAATTGATAATATTAGAGATGTTACATTCTTATATAGAGGACCAAATAGAGTTAATCCATAATTAATAAAACTAAGCCGAAAATGCTTAGTTTTTCTTTGGATTTATGATAAAATATTAATACAGAAGAAGAGTGAAATTATGGATATTCCTATTTTATTTGAAGACAATCACATATTAGTTTGTGTTAAACCTCAAGGAGTCTTATCTCAAGGAGGAAGTATTGACAAGCCTAATATGGTGGATGAATTAAAGAAATATATCAAAGAAAAATATAATAAACCTGGCAATGTTTATCTTGGGTTAGTTCATAGGCTTGATATAAATGTTGGTGGAGTTATGGTGTTTGCGAAGACATCAAAAGCAGCGAGAAGATTATCAAAACAGGTTAAAGACCACGATATCAAAAAAAAATATTTAGCCATAGCTAAGGGGACTTTTGAAAAAAAACAAGATAAGTATGTGGATTATCTTTCCAAAAACGAAGAAAAAAGACAAGCTATTATATCTGAAGAAACATTTGGGAAATTAGCCATACTTAATTTTTCGGTTTTAGATCAAGCAAAGCTAGATAAAAATATCTATTCCCTTATTGATATAGATTTAATAACTGGAAGATTTCATCAAATACGTTTTCAATTTTTTCATCATGGACATCCATTATATGGAGATTCAAAATATGGAGATATGATAAATAAAGATTTCTTCTTAGGATTATATGCGTATAGCCTTGAATTTATGCATCCAGTAAAAAAAGAGAAAATGATATTTAAAAACAAACCAAATGATGAAAGATTCTTAAAATTCAGTAAAATTAATAAAATAGATTGGAGAAACTTATGAAACTTCTTGTATTAGGTGGCGCAGGTTATATTGGAAGTCATTTTGTAGCTAGAGCTATTAATGATGGACACTCTGTAATAGTTATTGATAATTTATTGACAGGACATATTGAATCAGTTTCTAAAAAAGCTAAGTTTTATCAATGTGACATTAGAGATAAGAAATTTATGGATGATGTATTTTCTAAAGAAACAATTGACGCAGTTATTCATTTTGCGGCTTCAAGTTTAGTTGGCGAATCGATGAAAAATCCAATGAAATACTTTGATAATAATGTATATGGTACCATTGTTTTACTTGAAACAATGGCTAAATATAATATTAGAAAAATAGTATTTTCTTCATCCGCAGCTACTTATGGTGAGCATGATGTAATGCCTATTACTGAAGAATATCCAACTGTACCGACTAATCCATATGGACAGACTAAACTTATGATGGAACAGATGATGAAATGGGCTGATTATGCTCATGATATACATTATGTATCTTTGAGGTATTTTAATGTAGCTGGAGCTAGTAGTGATGCTTCTATAGGAGAAGATCATAATCCTGAAACTCATTTAATCCCTATAGTTTTACAAGTGCCTCTAGGAAAAAGAGAAAAAATAACAATTTTCGGAAATGATTATAATACCTTTGATGGTACATGTATTAGAGATTATATTCATGTGGAAGATTTAGCAGATGCACATATAAAAGCTTTAGAATATTTAAATGAAGGTAAACCTTCTAATATTTTTAATCTAGGAACTGAAACTGGATATTCTAATTTAGAGATAGTTGAGACTGCTAGAATTGTTACTAAACATCCAATTCCTATGGTTTTTGGAAACAGGAGATTAGGAGATCCTGATAAATTAGTTGCTACATACAAAAAAGCAAAAGAAATTTTAGGCTGGGCTCCTAAAAATGGAATCAAAGATATTATTCAATCCGCTTGGTTGTTTCATCAAAAACATCCAAACGGATATGGGGAGTAATTATGATTAATACTAGAATAAATCAATTAATTAAGTATGCTAAAGCAAATCTATATTTATCAAGTGATGATGCATATTACGCAGTTAACCAAGTATTATATTTGTTAAAATTGAATAGTTTTAAATGGGAAGAAATAGACTATGAAGTTGATTTCTTTGAAGTGATTAATAGTATATTAGACTATGCTTTTGAAAATAAAATATTAGCTTCAAATACAGTTAATGAAAGAGATGCTTTTGAATCTAAAATAGTTGATTGTTTATTGCCAAGGCCAAGTGAATTAAATAAAATGTTTTATAAGCAATATAAGATAGGGCCATTAACTGCAACTACTTTTTTTCATGACTTTTCTATTAAAAGCAACTATATAAAAACTAAACGCATTGATCAAAACATTAAATTTACCTATGATGGTAAATATGGCAAATTACAGTTAACAATTAATTTATCTAAACCAGAAAAAGATCCATTAGATATTAAACGCCAAGCTTTAATTCAAGATAGATATCCTAAATGTCCTTTATGTATGGAAAATATAGGGGTTTATCAATCAACTAGTTTAGCACCTAGGTCAAATCATAGAGTAATATCTCTTACATTGAATCATGAAAAGGATGCCTGGGGATTACAATACTCTCCATATGCATATTTTAATGAACATATTATTGTATTGCGTAAAGAACATTCTAATATGTATGTCAATGAAAAAACTTTCGCAGAATTAGTTGATTTTATCAATAAATTTCCTCATTATTTAATAGGATCAAATGCGGGACTTCCTATTGTTGGAGGATCTATCTTAAATCACCATCATTTCCAAGGCGGTAAATATGATTTTCCAATTGAACAAGCAAAAGTTTTAAGAAAATATAAAAAAAGAAAAGTTACTTATGAAATATTGGATTGGCCTTTATCTGTAATACGCATTAGTTCAAATAATGAAAACAGTTTGTTAGATGCAGCTAGTGACTTATTACAATATTGGAATAATTATGAAAATAAAGAAATAAATATATTCAAACATACGGATAAAGATCACAACGCAGTTACACCGATATTAAAACTAAATGGTGCTATGTATGAATTTTATTTTGTTTTAAGAAATAATTATACTACTAAAGAAAAACCATATGGATTATTTCATCCAAGAGAAGAATTATTCCATATTAAAAAGGAAAATATCGGATTAATTGAAGTAATGGGATTAGCTATCTTACCAGGAAGACTAAAAAAAGAACTCGATTTAATAGAACTTTGTTTAACTGAAAACAAAGAATCTTCAAAATATCCTGAACTAGAAAAACATTTAGATTGGATAAATGAATTAAAAGAAAAACAGATACCTAAAATCAATCTTAAAGAACGACTAAGAGAAGAAGTTGGACTTGTTTTTGAACAGGTATTAGAAGATTGTAATGTATTTAAATATGGCAAGATAGAAGATTTATATAGATTTATTGAAGGATGTATTTAAACTGTGATATAATACTTAAAAATAAGGAGTGATTTTATGGCAAAAAAATTAGTTAGAGAAATAACGGCTAGAGATATAGACTTTGCAAGGTGGTATACAGATGTCTGTAGAAAAGCTGAATTAATGGATTATTCTGAAGCTAAAGGCTTTATTATCTATCGTCCATATGGATATGCTTTATGGGAAAATATTAAAAATTATTTAGATAAACAATTTAAGAAAACAGGACATGAAAATGTTTATATGCCGCTTGTCATTCCGGAATCATTATTTTTAAAAGAAGCTGAGCATGTTGAAGGATTCAAACCAGAAACTGCTATTGTAACAATTGGAGGGAATGAAGAATTAACTGAACGTTTAATAATACGTCCAACATCAGAAACATTATTTTGTAGTCATTATTCTAAAATTATTACATCTTATCGTGATTTACCAAAAAAATATAATCAATGGTGCTCTGTTGTTAGATGGGAAAAAACAACTAGACCTTTTTTAAGAGGTAGTGAATTTCTTTGGCAAGAAGGGCACACTGTTCATAGAACTGAAGAAGAAGCTAAAACTGAAGCTTTAGATATGTTAGATATCTATGAAAAACTTGGAAAAGATTTATTAGCTATTCCATTTATTGTAGGTAAGAAAACAGAAAAAGAGAAATTTGCTGGGGCAGTTGATACATATTCAATAGAAGCTTTAATGCATGATGGAAAAGCTTTGCAAAGCGGTACTACTCATTATTTAGGTACGGGATTTGCAAAAGCCTTTAATATTTCTTTTCAAGATAAAGATGGTTTAGTTAAACTACCTCATCAAACATCATGGGGGGTATCAACTAGATTAATTGGCGCAGTAATTATGGTTCACGGTGATGATTCAGGTTTAGTTCTACCACCATATTTAGCTCCAACACAGGTTATGATTATACCTATACAAAGTCAAAAACCAGGAGTGATGGAAGCTTGTATATCTATTAAAAAAGAATTAGAAGAAATGTTCATTAGAGTAGATATTGATGATTCTGATAAATCTCCAGGTTGGAAATTCTCAGAATCAGAAATGAAAGGTATTCCTTTAAGAATAGAAGTAGGCCCTAGAGATTTAGAAAACAATAAATGTGTAGTCGCTAAACGTTATAACGGTGAAAAACTTACATTAGATTTAGAAATAGTAGCTGAATCAATTCCTTCTTTATTAGAACATATTCATCAAGATATGTATCAAAGAGCTTTGATGAATGTGTTAGATAATACAAGGGAAACCAATGATTATAATGAATTTAAAAAGATAATCAAAGAAAAAGGTGGCTATGTTAAAATGATGTGGTGCGGAGATAAGGCTTGCGAAGAAAAAATAAAAGCCGATACAGCCGCTTCTTCGAGATGCTTACCATTTAATCAAACTCCAATAGGAGACAAGTGTCCAGTTTGTGGAAAAGAAGCAAAACATCTCGTATATTTTGCGAAAGCATATTAATATAAAACCCTCTATTTCAAAAGAAATAGGGGGCTTTTTTTAAAATATAGAGTTTCCTATTGAATCAATTGCGACAATTGCTGGAAAATCTTTTACAACTAATTTTCTAATTGCTTCAGGACCTAATTCTGGATAAGCAATAACCTCACTAGAGATAACTGTTTTAGATAACAAAGCGCCTATACCGCCGATTGCGATTAAATAAACAGCCTTCTCTTTTTTTATTTCAGAAATCATTTTATTTGAACGTTCACCCTTACCAATCATTATTTTTAAACCATGTTTCATAAGTGTTGGGCTTAAATTATCCATTCTATAACTAGAAGTAGGACCACAAGAACCAATTGGTTTATTAGGCCTTGCTGGAGTAGGGCCAACATAATAAACTATTTGTCCTTCAAAATTAAATGGAAGATCTTCACCATTTTTAATAGCTTCAACCATTAATTTATGAGCTGCGTCTCTTGCAGTATAAATTACACCATTTATTAAAACCTCTTCACCAACCTTTAAACTTGTTCTTACACTATCAGATATAGGTGTATTAAGCTTCTTTTCCAATGAAAGTCACCTCTTTCTTTCTCGCACTGTGGCATTGAAGATTAACTGCCACAGGAAGTGATGCTATATGACAAGGGGCAGAATTAACCTTTACAGCTAAGGCAGTTGTTTTACCACCAAGACCCATTGGACCGACATTCAATTTATTAATTTTTTCTAATAGTTCTTTTTCTAATAATCTGTCTTCTTCCACAATAGCTTCATCATCTATAGGCCTAAAAATAGCTTTTTTAGCGAGATAAGCTACATGTTCAAAATTTCCGCCAATTCCAACACCTACAATAAGAGGAGGACAAGGTTTGCCACCAGCTTCTTTAATGGTTTTTAATACAAAATCTATAACACCATCACGTCCATCAGTAGGACTTAACATTTTAAGCGTAGACATATTCTCACTGCCACCACCTTTAGGGGCTAAGTGAATTATTAACTTATCTCCAGGAATAAAATCAAAATGAATAATAGCTGGAGTATTGTCTAAAGTATTGATTCTGTTAAATGGATGTTTAACTATAGATTTTCTTAAATATCCATCTATATAACCATCGTGAACACCTTCATTGATAGCTTCTCTTAAATCATAATCAAACATTAGTTTTCTACCAACTTCAACAAAACAAACGACAAGACCAGTGTCTTGACAAAGAGGAATATCCTCTTCTTTAGCTATTTTTTGATTTTCAATAATTTTATCTAAGATGTTTTTAGCTAATTTATTTTCTTCGTTTTCATAAGCAAAAACTAAAGCATCAACTACAGATTTATCTAATGTTTTTGTAGTTTCAATAATCATATCTTTTATACTAGAAACAACCTCATCTTTTGGAACTGTTAACATTATTTCACCTCTCATGATTATTATAACATTAAAATATAAATTTTGAATTATATTTAACATTCAATTTGAATATTTACAATTCATATATTTTTCGTTATAATATAGTCCGAGGGTGAATTATGAAGAAAATTAAAATTATATCTGATAGTACTTGTGACTTATCAAAGGAATTATTAGAAAAATACGAAATTGATATCGTTCCTTTATATGTTAATTTTAACGAAGAAAGCTACAGAGATTTGGTTGATTTAAATACAGAAAAAATGTATAGACTAGTAGAAAAATATAATATGTTGCCAAAGACATCGGCTGCTTCACCAGGAGATTTTTATAAAATATTTAAAAAATATTTAGATCTAAATTATCAAATTATTTATACTGGTATTGGGTCTAAATTCTCTGGAACACTTACTAGCGCCTACACCGCAAAAAAAATGTTGGAATCCGAAGATATATTTTTAATTGATTCCTTAAATTTATCTAGTGGAATTGGACTTTTATTATTAAAAGCTGCTAAATACAAAGAAGAAGGATTAAGCGCTGAAGAAATTAAAGAAAAAGTAGATGAGTTAGTTCCTAAAGTAAGAAGTCAATTTGTTATTGATACATTAGATTATTTATATAAAGGTGGAAGGTTAAGCGCTTTATCAGCCTTAATGGGAGGGGTATTAAGAATTAAACCAATAATTAAGGTTAGAGATGGTGTTATGAAAGTTGGCAAGAAAGCTAGAGGAAATATCCGCAAAGGAATTGATCTTTTAATTCAAGAATTTAACCAATTAAGAGATGATGTAGATGAAGATTTTGTAATGATTACACATTCTTTGGCTTATGATTCCTATCTATATATTAAAGAAAATTTAAAAGAAGTTTCCTCAATAAAAAATCTTTATGAAACTGATGCTGGATGCGTTATTTCAAGCCATTGTGGTAAAGGCACTATAGGGATTTTATATATTATGAAATAAATGAAAACTCACAAAAAATCAGTTTAAACAACTGTTTTTTTTATAAAAAATAGTTGACAACGCAACTAAATGAATGTATACTTTTTATTGTATGATAAAAGGAGTGAAATAATGGCAAAAACTGAATATGACTATATGATAAATAAATACTATTATCGTTTCTTAAATGATAGATTTAAAAAATTAGATATTACAAGAGCTGAAGCTCCTTATCTTCATAAAATATCAAAAGCTGGAAAGATGAAAATGAACGATTTAATCGCTGAATTGCCTTTTCATAAGTCTCATTCCACAAGATCTATAAATCGTTTAGTAAAAGATGGGTTTATTATAAAAGAAGTCAACCCAGATGATAGACGTGGATATTTACTTTCATTAACGGAAAAGGGAAAGGCTATTAAAGAGAAAGTAAATAAAATATTTATTGATTGGGATGAATTAATAGATTCAGTTATTACTGATGAAGAAAGTAAAGTACTAAATAATTTAAATAAAAAAAAATATCATTTATTACGCAAATATTACAATGAGGAGGATAAAATAGATGAAATTAATGATTAAATACTTAAAACCATATTGGATTGGCACAACTATTATATTTATTTTAGTTGCGATAATTGCGATTAGTGGTTTATTATTACCTGATTATATGAGTAAAATACTCGGAGAGGGGATTAGAGCACAGTTTAGTGTTTTCAATCCAGCTATTAATCAGTGGATGGATTTACCTTCTCAAGCAACATGTGACATCGCTCTAGATACTTGTAAAGTAACACAAGTTTCTGATTTCGCTGTTATTTTAAAATATTCTAGTATTATGTTAGGAGTTACTCTTTTATCCTCTATTGCGTCTATTATATTAATGAAATTATCTAGCAATATCGGCACAAAAGTAAGTAGAGATATGCGTAGCGATATATACAGAAAAGTTAATTCGTTATCTATAGCAGAGACTTCTAAATTTGGAACATCTACTTTAATAACTAGAGCTACTAACGATGTAACACAAGTTCAAAACTTTATAATGATGTTATTAAGAATGGTATTAAGAATTCCAATTATAATGATTGGTGGAGTTATTTTTGCCTTAAGAAAAAGCGTACAATTAACAAGCCCTCTTGGAATAGGAGTGCCTATATTAGCTGTAATGATTGTGATTGTTTTTATTTTTGTAACTCCTTTATTCAAGAAATTACAGAAAAAAATAGATAAATTAACAATGGTAACTAGAGAAAGTATTAATGGAGTACGAGTTATTCGTGCCTTTGGTCAAGGCGAAAGAGAAGTTGAACGTTTTGACAAAGCAAATACTGATTTAAACGATTTACAATTAAAAGCAGGAAGAATTATGGCTATCTTAAATCCATCAGTTAACCTAGTTTTTAATTTTGTAATGATAGGAATTTTATTCACTGCTTATAATATGCTTTTTGCAAGTGACATTGTAGATTATTCAGGAATAGCCAATATATCCGCAGTATTTCAATATTCTATGCAAATTATGTTTAGTATTCTAATGTTGACAATGACCTTTATAATGTACCCAAGAGCACAAGTAACGGCTAATAGGATTAAAGAAGTATTAGAAACTGAAACTTCTATAAAAGACAAAAGGAATCCTAAATATGATGATTTTGATTTTAAAGGAAAAGTAGTATTTGATGATGTTAGTTTTAAATTTCCTGAAGCCGATTCTTATATTTTAAATAATATTAATATACAAGCTAGCCCTGGAGAAGTGGTAGCTATTATAGGCTCTACTGGCTCTGGAAAATCTACCATTGTTAATTTATTACCAAGATTGATTGATGTTACTAAAGGTAACTTAACTATTGATGGAGTTCCAATAAAAGATATTGGAATTAAGAAACTTAGATCCTTGATTGGTTTTGTTCCTCAAAAAGCATTATTATTTTCTGGAACCATTAGAGAAAATATAGCATTTGGAAAAGAAAATGCTACAGATGAAGAGATTAAAGAAGCAGCTTATATTGCTCAAGCGAGTGATTTTATTGAATCGATGGAAAATAAATATGATTCTATAATTGAACAAGGTGGAGTAAATTTATCTGGTGGACAAAAACAACGAATTTCTATCGCAAGAAGTATAGTTAGAAAGCCAAAAATATATATATTCGATGATAGCTTTAGTGCTTTAGATTTTAAAACTGACTTTAATTTAAGAAAAGCTTTAAAAGAACATGTAGAAGATGTGACTGTATTTATTGTTGCTCAACGAATTGGGACAATTATGAATGCGGATAAAATTGTTGTATTACAAGAAGGTAGAATAGTTGGGTATGGTAAACATAAAGAATTATTGAAAACCTGTGATGTTTATCGTGAAATTGCATTATCTCAAATGGATGAGGAGGAATTATCATGAGTGAAAAGAAAAGAACGCCTCAGACAGATAAAAAAGCCTCTCAAAACCAAGCACAGTCATTTAGACCAAGAGGAAGAAGGGGTGGAGGTCCAGGACATGGACTTTCAATGCCGGTAGAAAAAGCAAAAGATTTTAAAGGAACAATCAAAAGATTAGTTGGCTATGTATCAGAATTTAAACTTCAAATGAGCTTTATCGCTTTTTTCATCACCATTGTTTCTGTAGTAGCTGTTATAGCTCCAAACTATATAAGACATATAATGAATGATATGCAAAAAGCGCTTATTGGAGTTACGTCTTTTGCGGACGCTAAAGAAGAAATATTAAAATTTTTTCTAATAATAGTTATTCTCTATGTAGTTAGATATATTGTAGAAACTATAGCTTCAGTAATGGGAAATAAAGTTTCTGTTACTTTAGGTAAGAAATTTAGAACTACTTTAAGAGATAAATTAGAAAAATTACCTATTAAATATTTTGATTCAGAACAAACAGGAAATATTTTATCTGTATTTTCGAATGATGTAGATATTGTGACTAACTCAATCCAACAAACTTTAATTAGTTTGATTTCATCAACATTCTTGATTATTGGGGTTGTTGTTATGATGTTTATTATTTCTTGGAAACTAACAATTATTTCATTAGCAATCTTACCATTATATATTATATTCACTAAAATGATAGCCAAAAAATCGCAAACAAAGTTTATTAAGCAACAGCGTTTTTTAGGTGAATTAAATGGAGATATTGAAGAAGTATTTAGTGGAAATCAAGTTATAAAATTATTTGGAAAAGAAGAAGATTCCTATCAGAAATTCGAAAAAATTAATGAGAAATTAACCGATGTTGCTAAAGATGCACAATTCTTAAGTGGATTAATTAGACCATTAATGAACTTTATTTCCAATATTGGTTATGTAGCCGTTGTATTTGTAGGAGCTATATTAGCTGGAGCTACTACTCCTTTATTAATTGGAGATATAGCTATATTTATTCAATATCAAAAATCATTTGTAAACCCTATTTTAAATATTGCAAGTATAATTAATCAATTACAATCAACAGTAGCTGGAGCTGAACGTATTTTTGAGCTATTAGATAAAGTAGAAGAAATTCCTGAACAAAATCTTACTGAATTCTCTAAATCCGAATTCTCAGGTCATGTTGAATTTAAGGATATAGCATTTTCATATAAAGAAGATCAAAAATTAATAGAAGATCTAAACCTTGAAGTTTATCCAGGAAGACAAATCGCAATAGTTGGACCAACTGGAGCTGGAAAAACTACCTTAGTTAATCTGTTAATGCGCTTTTATGAAGTTAATGCAGGTAAGATTTTAATAGATGGTATAGATTCTACCGATGTAAAGCGTAAACATTTGAGAAAATTATTTGGTATGGTATTACAAGATACTTGGTTATTTTCTGGGACTATTAAAGAAAATGTTGCCTACGGAAGACCAGATGCAACTGATGAGGAAATAATAAACGCTTGTAAACAAGCGCATATTCATCATTTTATTGAAACATTACCTAAAGGGTATGATACGGTATTAAATGAAGATGCTGATAATATTTCAAAAGGAGAAAAACAGTTACTGACAATCGCTAGAGCTATTCTTTCAAATCCAAAAATTTTAATACTTGATGAAGCAACTAGCTCAGTTGACACAAGAACTGAAAGTTATATTCAAAATGCAATGGATTTCATGATGAAAGGCAAAACAAGTTTTGTTATAGCTCATAGACTTTCAACCATCAAAAATGCAAATTTAATTTTAGTTATGAATGATGGAGCGATTGTAGAACAGGGAAATCATAAAGAATTATTAGAAAAAAATGGAGTTTATGCAGATCTTTATAATTCACAGTTTTTAAATCAACCAACATAAAAAGAGGAAATTTCCTCTTTTTTCTTTCATTGATTAAGAAATTAGATTATAATATTACTTGAAAGTATGAGGTAGATATGAAAATAGGATTTATTAGTTTAGGTTGTGCTAAGAATTTAGTCGATTCAGAAATGATTTTAAATATATTAGTTAATGCTGGTTGTGAAATAGTAAATGATCCTTCTTTAGCTGATGCAATATTTATTAATACCTGTGGATTTATTAAATCTGCTAAAGAAGAGACATTAGCCACGATTCTAGAAATGCACAGATATGGTAAGAAATTAATAGTGACTGGATGCTATGCTAAAAGATATAAAAAACAATTAGAAAAGGATATGCCTTTTATTGATAGGATTATTTCTCTTACAGATTATCCTAAAATTCATTTAATCTTAGAAGAAGTATTTCGAGATAAGTCTCTTAAATTTCAACCATTAAAATATGAAAATAGGTTATTAACAGGTTCAATCTATACTCCGTATGTTAAAATCAGTGAGGGCTGTGATAATTGTTGTACTTACTGTGCTATTCCTTTGATTAGAGGTGGATTTCGTTCAAGACCAATGGATTCTGTCATAAATGAATGTATTAAACTAGTAGGTCAAGGAGCTAAAGAGTTAAACTTAATATCACAAGATACAACTAAATATGGAGCTGATTTAAGCCCCGATAAAAAATCTCTTTTGCCTGATTTATTGAAAAAAATATCGAAAATACCTGGAATTGAAATGATTCGCATTTTATATTTATATCCAGATGAAATTACAGAAGAGTTAATTCAAGAAGTAAAACATAATGATTTAATAGCTAATTACTTTGATATTCCAATCCAACATATTTCTTCTAAAATTCTTAAAAGAATGAACCGTAGAGGCAATAAAGAATTTTTAAAAAAATTATTAAATCATATTCGTGAAGAAATACCACAATCTATAATAAGAACAACATATATAGTAGGATTTCCTGGAGAAACTGAAGAAGATTTTCAAGAATTATATGATTTTACAAAAGAATTTAAGTTTGATCGTTTAGGTGTTTTTTCATATTCACCTGAAGAAGATACTTCTTCATTTAATTATGATGATCAAATTCCGGAAGAAATAAAACAAGAGAGATTAGAACGAATAATGTCTCTACAACAAACAATTTCAAGAAATAAAAATAGACTTCAAAAACATAAAATATATAAAACAATCATTGAAAATTATGATTTTGAAACAGACTTCTATTATGGAAGAAGTTATGCATTCGCTCCAGATGATATTGATGGAATGATTGTTTTTCAATCAAAAATAAAATTAGAAATTGGTGATGTAGTAAATGTAGAAATCAAATCAGTTTTTGATTATGATTTAATTGGAGATGCGGTTATAGAATAGGTGGATATATGAGTTTATTATTAGAAACAATTACATTAATTATTAAAGGATTTATAATTGGTATTGCTTTTGTTATTCCAGGAGTTAGCGGGGGTACATTAGCGATATATTTAGGCGTATATAAAAAACTTTTACACTCCATTGGTAATATATTTCAAGAATTTAAAGAAAGTTTGCAATTTCTGATTCCATTATTTTTAGGAATTGGAATTAGTATTGTATTGCTCGCAAAGATATTTGGGCTATTATTAGAATGGAATTCATTTATTGTCTTTGGCTTTTTTATAGGGTTAATTCTAGGAGGAGTAAAACAAATTTATCAGGAAGCTAATAAATCTAAATTAGATATATCCAGTGTTTTGTCTTTTCTATTTTCTTTTTCAATAATCATTCTTTTAATAATTTTTGGTAAAATTAAATCTAGTACTGGTATAGAACATATAGAAATTACTTTTAGTAATTTAATACTTGTATTTTTATTGGGGGCACTAGCTTCAATGACAATGATAATTCCTGGTATTTCTGGGTCGGCTTTATTAATAGTTTTAGGGTTTTATACAGCTATTGTATCTAATGTTGTAGGTAATATCTTTGATTTTACCAACATTGTATATAACTTAGAAATCATAATACCATTTGCACTGGGAGCTCTATTAGGGGTTATTCTAATAAGTCGTTTAATTGAATATGTGTTAGAACATTTTAATTCACAAACTTATTATGCAATCTTAGGCTTTATTCTAGCTAGTGTTATCGCTATGTTTTTTGAAATAAGAGATCCATCAACATCATTAGAGTTTACTAAACAAACACCGATTTATCAAAATGTATTTCAATATATTATCGATAATTGGGGCATTGTTATAATAGGAATTATTACATTTATTCTTGGTTTTATATCATCCAAACAATTATCAAAAATAGAGTTAAAAAAACAACCGGTAAGGAGTAATAATAAATGAAATATTCAAAAGAGTTAGAAGAATATATTCTTAAAAATAGACATTATCTTCATCAACATCCTGAATTAGGATTTAATTGTGTTAATACTCATAATTTTATTAGAGAGCAATTAGATTTGTTAGGTATTAAATATTATGATTATGTAGGTAAGTATTCAATTGTTGGGATAATAGAAAATGGAGTAGGTCCAATTATTGGACTAAGAGCTGATTTTGATGCTTTACCTATACAAGAAGAAACTAATTTAGAATTTAAATCAGTGAATAAAGGAATAATGCATGCCTGTGGGCATGACGCTCACACAAGTATGTTGCTAGGTGTAGCTAAATATTTATCTGAAAATAAAGATAAGTGGCATGGTATAGTTAAATTTATATTTCAAGAAGCGGAAGAAGGTCCAAGCCCTGGAGGGGCTATAGGCATTGTTAAAAGTGGATTATTAGATGACTGTGATTCTTTCTTCGCGTTTCATGTTAGTACAAGCGAAGAAGCTGGATTGTTTTTAATCAACGAAGGTGAAGCTTTAGCGGCAGCTGATACAATTAAAATAACATTTCATGGATTGGGAAGTCATGCTGCTTATCCGCATTTAGGAATTGATCCAATTATTATGCAAGCTGAGTTTATTAGTTCAGTACAAACAATAATTTCAAGAAAGAAAAGCCCTATGGAAAAAGGTGTGATTACAATAGCAAAAGTTAAAGCTGGAACTACACATAATATAATTCCAGATACAGCGTATCTTGAAGGGACAGTCAGAACATTTTCTGAAGATACAAGAACTATGTTTGAAAAAGAAATAAAAAATATGGCTAAAAATATCGCAAAAGCTCATGGAGGAAAAGCTAATGTAAATTATATAAGAGGATATAACGCTTTAATAAATACTAAAAGTGAGGCTTTGAAGTTTATTGAAGCTGCTAAACCAATATTTGGCGAAGAAAACATTAAAATTTTAAACACCCCTTCAATGGGAGCCGAAGATTTTTCTTATTATGTAAAACATCGTAAAGGCGCAATGGCTTGGCTTGGAGTTGGATATAAAGATAGATACAACTATCCAATTCATCATTCTAAAATGGAAGTAGATGAATCAGCGTTAATTAATGGATGTTATGCTTTAATAAATTTAGTCACAAGAATGGGAGAAGAGAATGTATTTAATTAAAAACGCAAACCTTATCAGTATGGCTGATATCAATTATGAAATCAAAGATATTTTAATTGAAAATAATAAGATATCTAAAATTGGAAAACTTAATGAAAAAGATTATCCTAACACTAAAGTTATCGATGCTTTAGAAAATTATGTGACACCAGGACTTGTAGATCCACATTGTCATATAGGCATTTTTGAAGAAGCAATAGGTTTTGAAGGGGCTGATGGAAACGAAGCTACATCACCAATAACCCCAGAATTAAGAGCCATTGATGCAATTAAACCTCAAGACACGGCTTTTCAAGATGCTCTTGAAGCTGGAGTAACAACTGTTTGTACAGGGCCTGGTAGTGCTAATTTAATAGGGGGTACATTTTGTATTTTAAAGACTTATGGTAAAACTATTGATGATTTAATAGTAATTGAAGAATCATCAATGAAAATGGCTTTAGGTGAAAACCCAAAAAGAGTGTATTCTAAGAGAATTCAAGCACCATCAACGAGAATGGCTTCAGCGGCATTAATAAGAGAAGCTCTTACTAAGGCAAAAGAATATAAAGAAAAACTTGATAAATACAATCAAGGTATATCGAGAAATAAAGACGTTAAAAAGCCAGAGTTTAATGCAAAATATCATTCTCTTGCTAGAGTATTTGATAATTTACCAGTTAAAATACATGCTCACCAACAAGATGACATAGTGACTGCTATTAGAATTATTGAAGAATTTGGTTTAGACGCAACAATTGAACACGCAACTGAAGGACATCTAATAGCTGATTATTTAAAAAAACATAACCAAAAAGTAATTATTGGACCTACTATTGGTTCGAAAACAAAATATGAATTAAGAAATAAAACCTTTTCAGCTGGAAAGCTTTTAAAAGAAGCCGGAGTTGAGTTCGCAATTATGACTGATCATCCAGTAATCATGATTGATAATGCTTTGACTCAAGTTGGTATTTTTGTAAGAGAAGGACTTGATGAATTATCTGCTTTTAAAGCAGTAACTATTCAAGCTGCAAAAATGAACCACATAGAAGATAGAGTAGGTTCAATTGAAATCGGGAAAGATGCGGACATCGTTATTTGGGATGGCCATCCTTTACATTATCTAACTAAAACAAATGTAGTTTTTGTTAATGGAGAAATTGCTTATCAAAAAAATAATTTATAATTTTACTAAATAATTAGTTAATTTTAAATGAAAATCAGAAAATTAAGTTTATAAACAGTATATTTTATGTATTTTTTCTTATTTTTTTCAAGAAATTAGTTATACATTTGATTTTTATGGTAAAATAATCTAGAGGTGTTAGAATGATAAGGTTATTATTTTTTGAAAAACCAACTTATCTTGATTGGCTAAATGACCATTATTGGTGGCCTGTTATTCTTTGCGTTCTTATTATTGCTTTAGGATTTTATTTTATTTATTTTTATAAGCCTAAACAAAAAAATATATTGATTACAGCTCAAGAGATTAATAATATAATCGAACTCTTTGGTGGAAAAGATAATATTAAAGCGATAAGCAAAGAAGGGTCCCGTTTTACATTCAATCTTGTAAAAGTTGAAGCTTGTAATTTAGAGAGTATTAAAAAACTTGGAGCTACTGGAGTTTTTATATCTGGGTCTAATGTTAAATTAATATTTCCTTTTAATGCAGATGAATTAATTAATATTTTTAAATAATTAAACGGAGGGGTTGTATTATGATTGTTGGTAAATATAAAATCACTTATGAAAACGGGTTAAATGCAAGACCAGCTACTAAACTAGTTTCAAAAGCAAATAGTTTTCAATCTGAAATGATTTTAGAATCTAATGATATAAAAGTTAATCTAAAATCAATCATGGGGGTTATGTCATTAGGAATTTCTGCGAATAGAAATATCAAGATAGTTTTTAATGGCGAAGATGAAGAAGAGGCATATAAGGCAATTTCTAGAGTTATCAATGATATTAATGATATGAAATGAAATAATACTTAAAAGTAAAATAATTATATTTCACTGTTTTTTGTAGTGTAATATAATTATTTTCTTATTTGGATGTGATGGTTTTTGAGAGATAAACAACATAAAATAC